>JAJYCH010000883.1 GCA_021778575.1 Planctomycetota bacterium | reverse complement strand
GCTGAGTGACTCGGCGATCAACCGACGGCTCCGCGCCCAGTATGCCGAGATTGCCCGGCTTGCCGGCGGCCTGGCCCATGAGATCAAGAACCCGTTATCGACGATGAGCCTGAATCTCGACCTCCTCGTCGAGGATTTCCACGGGGCCGAGACCCCTCGCGATCGTCGGGTTCTCAAGAAGCTCGAACGGGTCCGCAAGGAGACCGAGCGGCTCAACGACATCGTCGAGGACTTCCTCCGGTTCGCCAAGGTCCAGGATTTAAGGCTCGAGCCGACCGACCTGAACGCCGTGGTCGACGACCTCCGCGACTTCTGCGAGCCCCAGGCGATGGGGCAAGGGATCGTGATCCGATCACAGTACGACCCGAGCTTGCCGAGCGTCCCGCTCGACACCGACCTGTTCAAGCAAGCGCTCTGGAACCTGATCCGCAACGCCCACCACGCGATGCCCGACGGCGGCGAGCTGATCCTCCAGACCCGGCAGGACGGTGATTCCGCCGTGCTCGACGTGACCGACACCGGAGTGGGGATGACCCCCGATATCGCCGCCAAGGTGTTCGACGCCTTCTATTCAACCAAGGCAGGAGGGAGCGGCCTGGGCTTGCCCACGACCCGCAAGATCGTCGAGGCTCACGGCGGCTCGATCGCCCTGCAAAGCGAACCGGGGCAAGGGTCACGATTCACGATCCGGTTGCCGCTCGAGGGAGCTTGATCACCCGATGGACCCTCAGATCCGAGTCCTGGTCGTTGACGACGATGAACCTCATGCCGAGGCGGTGGCCGAGAGCCTCGAACGGGTGGGGTACGACTGCGTCGTCGCCGGTTCGGGGCGCGAGGGGCTCCGGCTGATCGAGGAGCAGAACTTCGACATCGTCCTGACCGACCTGATCATGGACGACATCGGCGGGATGGAAGTCCTGGCCAAGGCCAAGCATGAACTTCCCGACGCCGAGGTCGTGATCCTCACCGGCCACAACACCGCCAAGGCTGCCGTCCTGGCGATGCAGGCGGGGGCGACCACTTATCTGACCAAGCCGCTCGATATCGTCGAACTCCGGACCGTCGCCGACAAGGTCTCGCAGTCGCAGCGACTGGCCCGGTCGAACCTCGAACTGCAAAAGCAGCTCAACGAACGCTTCGGCTTCGAAGGGGTGATCGGCAACTCGCCGCTGATGCATACCGTGGTCGAGCGGCTCCGCCAGATCGCTCCGACTTCCGCCACGGTGCTGATCACCGGCGAGAGCGGAACGGGGAAGGAACTGGTCGCCAAGGCCCTGCACACCAACAGCCCTCGACGGTCGAAACCGTTCGTCGCGCTCAACTGCGCGGCCTTGAGCGAGAACATCCTCGAAAGCGAGCTGTTCGGCCACGTCAAGGGGGCCTTCACGGGAGCCGACCGCGAGCGCAAAGGGTGGTTCGAGCACGCCAACGGCGGGACGATGTTCCTCGACGAAGTGGGCGACATCCCCTTATCCACTCAGGTGAAGCTGCTTCGAGTCCTCGAATCGGGCGAGATCGTCCGGGTCGGCACCAACGAGCCAGTGAAGGTGAACGTCCGCCTGATCTCGGCGACGAATCGCGACCTGAAGGAAGGGATGGGGTCGGGAGGGTTCCGCCAGGACCTCTATCACCGCCTGAAGGTGGTGAGCATCCATCTCCCGCCGCTCCGGTCACGTCGAGAAGACATCACGCTCTTGACCGATTACTTCTTGAAGCAATTCACGACGTCACATGGCAAAACCGTGACCTCGATCTCGCCGGCCGCCCGCAAAGCCTTGATGACGCACGCCTGGCCGGGGAACGTCCGCGAGTTGAAGAACACGATCGAGAGCATGGTCGTGGTCGACTACGACGGAATCCTCGACACCGACGACCTCCCCGAGGACCTCGCGCCGACCCGAGCCGGAACCCCCGAAGCTGCGGCCTCGGGAACCACCCAGCTCGTCGGTCGAAAGCTTACCGAGATCGAGGAATACTACATCGCCGAGACGCTCAAGCTGACCGGCGGCAACCGCGAAGAGGCGGCCCGGCTCCTGGATATCGGCGAGCGGACGCTTTATCGGAAGATCAAGGAATATAAGATCGGGTGAGGATGAGAGCGATCGGCGTTGAGGAATCGGCCAGATCAAATCAACAGGATGAAGGTGGATCGGAAGGGTCGTCCGGTCGTCGTCGAAGTCGAAAGTCGCTTCAGGTGAACCGTCTTCTCTCATTTTCGCGGAAAACGTTCGGAGGACGGAACGAACCGGGTGTCCCCAAATTTTCTGGGTGACGGCGGACGGATTGATTTTCTGGAGTGCGAGAGCTTGCTCTCGCTTTGCTTCGTGGAGCTTGCTCCACGGTCCTGGTCGAAAAACCGTTGTTGGCCAGGTCACTCGGCTCGGAGCAAGCTCCGGTCGCCAGAGCGAGAGCAAGCTCTCGCACTCCGGAAGGGGCTTCCTCGTGAAGCGAGCGAGCTAAAGGACAGGGCCGACCAGAGTCCCCCAGAAAATCGGGGTAGA
>JAJYCH010000882.1 GCA_021778575.1 Planctomycetota bacterium | reverse complement strand
ACCCGTCGGACCACGATCCATTTGCGAGCCGGGAGTGCGAGCCGTGGCGACGAACACGACGGGTGAGGAACGGATTGGAGACTACAAGTATATCCGGACAATTTATCCCGGCTCGACCTCGGTGGTCATGGAAGTCCTCCACGAGGCCAGCAACCGTCGGTTCGCGGTGAAACAATTGT
Organism: Planctomycetota bacterium; assembly: GCA_021778575.1. Taxonomy (GTDB): domain Bacteria; phylum Planctomycetota; class Planctomycetia; order Isosphaerales; family Isosphaeraceae; genus Tundrisphaera. The sequence goes on along the minus strand of JAJYCH010000882.1, from coordinate 2,324 downwards.
TGGCTTCGCGCGGAGTCGATCCGGCCGAGCGCAAGGCGTTCGAGTTCGAGGCCAAGCTCGGCCAGGAGCTGCATCATCCGAACCTGATCAAGGTTCATCACTTCGTCAAGGATCGCGACCAGCCCTTTTTCGTGATGGACTATTTTCAGGGGTTTCACCTTCGACTGGCGTTGCACAAGCCCAAGGAATTCCCGATTCTGCGTTCACGCTTGCATCGTATCATCAGCCAGGCTGCGGCCGGACTATCGTACATGCACGATAAGAACTGGATTCATCGCGACGTAAAACCCGAAAATCTGATGTGTAACAAGACGGGCGAGGTCCGGGTGATCGACTACACGTTGACCCGTCGCCCGATCACGGGGTTCGCCAAGCTGATCGGATCGAAGGTTCCACGGCAGGGGACGAAGAGCTACATGTCCCCGGAGCAGATTCTCTGTGAGTCTCCCGCGCCGACCTGCGATATTTACAGCTTCGGGATCACCTGTTATGAATTGGCTTGTGGTCGACAGCCGTTTCGCGCGAATTCCGAGAACGAGTTGTTGAACAAACACTTGCGTGAGGTCCCGGTCCCGCCGACAGTGTTCAACAAAGAGATCACGAAGGAATTCGCCGACCTGACGATGGAGATGATCCGTAAGAAGGCGGCCGACCGTCCGCAGAGCCTCCACGAATTCCTCAGCCGCTTCGCCAAGATCCGGATCTTCCAGGGGGACGAGCCTCCCCAACCGTCGCGTGACTTCCAGTGAAGCCGCGGTAAACCCTCCGCGATCGGGCCGAGGTCGGATTCGAACGCCCAGGACCCGCAGGCCCATGTCGACAGTCAACGAACATCGCCTCCCGTTCGAAGCCCCCATTTACGAGCTCGAAGCCCGGCTCACCGAGATGGAAACTCTTTACGCCAACCAGAAGGGGGGCGGCGAAGGTTCCACTCACTCGGCCGACGCGATCCGCCGGATGCGCCGCGAACTGGCGAATCTCAAGCGAACGATCTTCGCCAATCTCGACCCCTGGCAGACCGTCCGGGTCTCACGCCACCAGAATCGGCCCCAGTCGCGCGACTATCTCGAACTGGTCTTCGACCGGTTTGTCGAACTCCACGGCGATCGGGCGATCGGCGACGACGGAGCCCTGGTCACGGGCTTCGCGCACCTGGGGGATGAGAAGGTCATGTTCGTCGGCCACCAAAAGGGGCGGACCCTGGCCGAGCGAACCGCCTGCAACTTCGGCTGCGCCCACCCCGAAGGTTACCGCAAAGCGATCCTCAAGATGAAGATGGCGGCCAAGTTCCGGTTGCCGATCGTCGCCTTCATCGACACCCCCGGAGCCTATCCCGGAATCGCCGCCGAGGAGCGCGGCCAGGCGCTCGCCATTGCCGAGGCCCTGATGGCGATGAGCCGGATCGACACGCCGATCGTCTGCCTGGTGATCGGCGAAGGGGGGTCGGGCGGAGCACTCGGGATCGGCCTGGGCGACCGCGTGGCGATGCTCGAACACTCCTACTACTCGGTCATCAGCCCCGAAGGCTGCGCCACAATCCTCTGGAAAGGGGCCGAGCACGCCCCTCGGGCGGCCGAAGCGCTCCAGTTCACCGGCAAGGATCTGCTCCGGTTCGGGATCATCGACGACGTGATCCCCGAACCCCCCGGCGGTGCCCATCGCGACCACCGAGGAGCCGCCTCGGCCGTCAAGGCTTATTTGATCCGTTCACTCCGCGAACTGGCCGAACTGCCGCGCGAGGAACTCCTCGAACGACGCTATGACAAGTTCCGCAAGATCGGCGTCTTCGAAGCCATCGGCAGCACTCTCGGCGGCGTGGTTGAGCCTTCGGAATAAAAAGGATTTTCCCGTCGAATTTTGCTTGACGGCTTAATCCCGACACGATAATTTAACGCCACTCCTGGTAAGTCAGATCAGGGCGGACAAGCGACAATCTCTAGTGGCTCCCCACTTCTTTGATTCACGCAACTTGAGGTCTGATCGACACATGCGTACCCCCCCCCCGTAAGCTGCGTCCGTTCCGTCCTGCTCCGCTGACCCTGGAGGCGATTTGCCCGGTTTCGAGCCTGGCCACGGCGCTTCCTGTCGCGGAAACCGCCTTGCCGGGGGAAAATCCCACGACGCAAATCCAGCTCGTCCAGCCCACACCCGATCGCCTGGCCAATCTGTCGATCGTCACGATGCCGCCGGTGGGAAACCAACAGCCCGCGACCCCGGCCAGCCAGCCCACAACATCCAGCGTGGCCCTGCCGACGGCTCAGCCCACCGCCTCGGTCGCCATCGACACCAGTATCTATCAAAACACGATCACCGTCGCGTCTCCA
>JAJYCH010000881.1 GCA_021778575.1 Planctomycetota bacterium | reverse complement strand
GGATGCCTTGGCGATGATGGAACGGTTGGATCGTATTCACCTGGACTATCCATTTTTGGGGAGTCGTAAGCTGGCCAAACTTTTGAGTTCGCCGGGGGAGGCGGTGAACCGCAAACGGGTACAGCGGCTGATGCGATTGATGGGGTTGGAGTGTTTGTTTCCCAGGCCGAAATGCACTGTGTCATCGCGTTGTCACAAGAAGTTTTTCGTATTTACTGAAGGGAGTGTTGATTGATCGACCAGGACAGGTGTGGAGTGCGGATATAACGTATGTTCCCATGCCGGCGGGGTTCATGTATCTGGCGGCGACGATTGACTGGTTCAGCCGACTGGTGGTCAGTTGGCGATTGTCGAACACACTGGATGGCAGCTTTTGTCAAGCGATGCTGGAGGAATCCTTGAGGCGTGGCTGTCCGGAGATTTTTAATACCGACCAGGGCGTGCAGTTTACGGCGAATGTGTGGACGAGTCGCTTGGAGCAGGCCGGTGTAAGGCAGCCAGCAGAAAATACACTACCCGCTGGTCGGCTGAATCACGAGGCTCCACTTTGGAAGTGTTTCCGATCGCTCCAACCGTTCGGCCACGGGACGGAAGGCGGCTTTCGTAAGCTTTACACCGGTTTGATAGACTCGATCCATCAGATGCACAATCGGCCTGACGCCTCGCCACGTCATGGTCTTCGCCCACTCCAGAGTCGTCGCGATGCTCGACAGCAACGACCCGTTCCAGTGGTTCTCTAAAATTCCCCAACAACGCTCGATGCGATTGTATTTGCTGTGATACGGAGGGTAATAGGCCAACTCTAACGTCAAACGATTGCGGTCCGCAAACCCAACCAGTCGGTTCATGAACTGCGTACGCGAACTGCCGACCTCCGGGCCGTTATCCAAGTCGATGAGCAACCGCCGGATGTGGGGATAGACCGCCTGACGGTCGGCCCACCACAAGTCGATGGCGTCGGCGACGAAATCGCTGGTATCGCGGGAGGTTCCGAAGATCAGATTGAGTTGACCGGAATCGACTTCGAGGATACCGGCGGGAGCGAGAATCGCATCGGGACGCATGTCATGATCGGCCGCTCGGACTGCCTTCTGGCCTCGAGCCAGACCGCCGCGGGAGAACGGACCCACCTTCACTTTCGCCTTGGTGTCAAGGGAGATTCGCAGCGTTTGCGGCTCGGTCTTCGCGGTCGCGTGGACCGATCGCAAGTGGTCGAATATGGCGTCGGTTTCGGGCACTTTTTTTGAGGCGTGATCTTGCGGACTCGACGCAGGCGATAACCGAGCCGGTTCAAGATGTCTGACACGGTGCGTTGCGTGGGCACGGCTTGATCGGTCCCCGCCGCCTGAGCGACCAGATGTTGGTGGACGGCGGTCGCGGTGAGGCGAGTATAGCCGAGTGATGTCTTGAGTTGGGGATCGGCCTGGGAGTGCGGATCGACCAAGGCGTGGATCTGTTGAGCGATTTCGGGGTGGTCTTCTTCCGTTCTGTGCCGCCCGCGTGCGGCAAAGTTGTCGAGGCAGCGGATGCCGGTGCGGAGTTCACCAAGACCAGTGTTAACCGCCTCGCGTCCCCAACCGAAGATCTCCTCGGCCCGTCGCGGCTTGCCGTTGCAGTATTGGAGGGCCATCTCGGCCTGAAACTGACGGCGACGGTACCCCGTCAGTTTACGGGCAGCCAGGAGAATGATTTCCTTCACCGCAGGCGTCAAGTCAGTCTCCATAGCGTCCTCGTCCGTGAAGAGTCTCAAGCGAGTTACTCAAGATATAATACCAACCTCGCCGCCCAAAGCGGTAGATCATTTTCCTCTGGCTGCCTAAGTTGATATCGATGCATTCTGCATTAACCCAGTCGACGTCGAAACATCCAGGCAGCAATCGATAATGTGATCATGGCGATGATGGCCAGTGGTACAAGGTCGTTCGCGAGTTGATCGATACCCACTCCTTCCAGATACACGCGCTGGGTAATGTCGATGGCGTAACGCAAGGGATTGAGGCGGGTAAACTCCTGAAGTGCCACAGGCATCCCACTGAGCGGCGTGGCGAATCCCGAGAGCAAGGTGTAGGGCAGCATGACCATGAAGGAGAACAGCATCGCTTGTTGGAGCGTCATGGCGATCGAGGAAATCATCAAACCGACCCCCACCGCGGCCGAGAGGAAGAGGATCAAGCCGAGGTAGAGAGTCAGGAACGAACCCTCGAACGGAATCTGGAACCAGAGTTGCGCCACCAGGAGAATCGTGGTGGCCTGAACCAGACCGACCAGGATCGTCGGTAATGCCTTGCCAGCCATGATCTCGGCAGGCCGAAATGGTGTCACCAGCAACTGATCGAATGTCCCCTGTTCGCGTTCCCGTGCCACCGACATCGCGGTGAGAATCAGCGATTGCATGAGTGTGAGGGTTCCAATCAGACTCGGGATCATATGCCAGCGGGTTTCCAGATTCGGATTAAACCAGGCTCGAAAGGTGATCTGGATACCCGGCGGAGGGAGACCGTGGGC
>JAJYCH010000880.1 GCA_021778575.1 Planctomycetota bacterium | reverse complement strand
GCGATCGAGCGGCATCGCGAGTCGCTCAAGGAGTTTCTCGACGCGCTCGACCCCAGCTCGGATGAGGGCGAGAGGGGGCCTGATGGAGCCTGGTGAGAAGGCGGCCCGGACGTCGCTCCAGCGATTCGCGGCCGAGCGGATCGGATTCGATCCCGAAGCGAATCCGGACGATCCGCTCATCGGACTTTGCCGGAAGCTCCACGACGACGATTTCTTGCCCGATCCGCTCACGCACGAGGCAATCCTGGCCCTGGCCGGGCGACGGGTCACGCTCAGGTCGTCGCTGTTTCAGAAGGCGGCACTGAGCCGCGAGTGTCGATTTCACGCCGATGTCGAGAACTTCGCCAGCCAGTTCTTCACGATACCGGTCGACAAGCGGCTCGAACGCTGGCGAGAGCTGGTCGCCGCCTGCTCGTCGCGATCGGCGCTCCTCGCGCGGCTCGACGGTTTGAAAGCCGGCTTGAATGTCAAGGTTCCGACCGCCCCGCATCCTTCAGCCCCGGTCCAGCGATTGGTTGAGGATCTGCTCTTTCTCTTCCCGCTCCGCCATGGATTTCGGGTGGCCGAATCCAGGGTCCGGGCGGATCGATTTCGGACTGATCCGACGCTCACTCCCGTCGACCGCCAGCGAGCTGTCAAACGACTGCGCAAGACAGCGCCCGAGATCGCCGCGCTCTCGGAAAGCTACCTTCTTAGCCTCGTTTCACCGTCTCGATCGCTGCACATCAAGAGTCGGGGCGACAGGCTCATCGGCCGGGTCTGGTCAAGACTCAGGAATCAGCCAATCTTTGACAGATTCATCTGGGTGGGCGGAATCTTGGGTCTGATCGCGATCATCGGCATGATCTTCTTCAAGATGGAAGCCGATCGGCGCTCGACCCTGGCCAAGTATCAGATTGTGACGTCTCAAGCCGCGACCCAGACCGTGTTCTTGACTGCTTCGATCCGCGACGATTTCCGCGACCGGATTCGCAAGGAACTCCTGACGATCAGCCGACCGCTCGACCCGAAAGCACTCGACCAGGTGGTCGGCCGTTTGCCCATCGATGAGTTGCCCAAGGTTGGCGGGTTGGGGCTCCTGATCGTTCACGGCTACTGGACGCAAAAGGTCCGGAGCCGGTTCGTGGATCAACTGAAGGAAGCCTTGAAGGCGACCGACCTGATGCTGACCGAGCAGGAACTCGACGACCTGGCACCTCGATGCTTCCCGCCGCCGTTCGATGCTCGACCCCTCGTCCCGCGTCCTGGCCCATGAGCGACCACGAGTTGCCACTCGACCCGGCTTCCTGGCCGACCGATCCGTTCCGGCTCCTCGGCGTCACGCCCGGCGTTCCGGCTCGCGAGCTTCGGAAGGCTTACCTGAAGCTGATTCGCGTGTTCAAGCCCGAACATCATCCCGACGAATTCCAGAAGATCCGCCAGGCTTATGAGACCGCGCTGGCGATCTCGAAGCACTTCGAGGAGCCCGTCGAATCGTTCGAGGAACCGATCGCCCGCGAGTTCCTCGCGACGACCGAACCCGACCCCGGGCCGACTCGCGTTCGAAGCGAACCAACGCCGGACCCGTGGAGTCTCGCCTGTCAGGGGCATTCCGATCTGGCCTACGGGGCGCTTCTGGAGCTTCAGGTTCATGGAAGTCCCGCCGAGGAAGTGTTTCTCCAACTTTACTGGCTCCTGGCGCTCGGACCTGGTCTCGACCTGGCTCGTTTGCCGATTGACTGGTTGATCCAGGGTCTCCAGCGGTGCGGGCCGCGAGCCGGCCGGCTCCGCGAGCTGCTCCGTCGCGAGGTGGACTCGGACCCGACCGAGGCTCTGGCCCAGCGGATCGTCGGCTTTTTCCAGAGTCGGCCCCCCCCTACCCTGGTTCTGGACGTGGCGATCCCGCGCTGGAAGTCGGCGCGAGTGGAGAAACGCTGGTCCTCGATCGTCGGTGATATCCAGGCGCTTCGAGGCTGGCTGCCCGGCGTCGACTCGGACGCCTGGGCGTCGCTCCTGCTGGCGGCCTCGACCCAACTGGCCTGGGGCGACGCTCCGGAAAGCGATCACGCCATCGCCTACTGCCGCGAGGTCGAGCGGCTGGCCCATCATCAGAACGACTTCGCCGAGGAGTTGTATCAGGTCGAATTCATCCAGATTCTCAAGTCCGGCCTCGATCGGCTCGGCGAGCGCTCGGACAATCCGGTCGGGCTCTGGGTCTTGCTGTCGCACTCCTGGGATGAGCCGGGCCCGTTCTTCGCCCGGCGGCTCCGGTCTTACATCGAACAGATTGCGCGAAATCCACGGGTTTCGCTTCATGAGCTGGATCGGGTCCAGGGGCTGTCGCCGGCGGTCCTGGGTCGAATCTCCGGGCTTCTGGGCGGGATCGAGTACGAGGATCTGCCCCGAGGCCAGTCGCGCGGTTTTGCCGAATTCGCGCCGGTGATCGGTCAATTCCTGGCCGAGCATCGCTGGAACGAGTATCGGGCGATCCGCTTGCCGCTCCTGCGATTCTGTCTCCAGGAGGCG
>JAJYCH010000879.1 GCA_021778575.1 Planctomycetota bacterium | reverse complement strand
ACACCGACTACGTCATCGAACTCTCCGATTCGAGCTATCAAGGGGACGCCAAGGCGAACTATCGCCTGCTCGTGGGCGGTTTACCCGTCGCCGACGAGGTCTTCCCGCTCGGCGGACGCAAGGGAGAGACAATCGGTCTGGAACTCACGGGCGGAACCCTGCCGAACCCGACAATCGGCTCGACGACCCTTCGCCCCGACGCTCAGCTCGACCCCAACACCTTTCATCCCCGGTTGACGAACCATTCGATCGGGATCGCCGGTCCGGGCGAGGCGGTCCTCGACGTCGAGTCGATCCCGTCGCTGGTGGTTGATACGTTGCCCGAACTTCGCGAGCCGACCGAACCCGGCTCGAAGCCCTTGAAGGCGCTGGCGCCGGTGGTCTTCAACGGTCGGATCGGCAAGAAGGGGGAGGAAGACCAGTACGTCGCCGTGGTCACGCCCGGTCTGAAATACCGGATCAAGGTCGAGGCCGCCGAACTGGGATCAGCGCTCGACGGGGTCCTTCAGGTCAAAGGCCCCAACGGAGCGGTCCTCGCCACCGCAGACGACATGGTCACCCCGGCCCAGGATAAAGCGAAAGCCAAGACCAAGAAGGCCGCGACCCTCAACACGCCCGATCCCTCGGTCGACTTCACCGTCCCCGCCGGGACGACCGAGATCACCCTGGCCCTCCGCGACCTCCGGGGCGATGGCGGCGTCGGCTACCCGTATCGCTTGACCATCGAGCCCATCGTCCCGACCCCGTTCCTGATCACGACGACGGACGATCAGGTGAACATCCCCCGAGGTGGAACCGCCGCCGTCGCCGTGACCGTCAATCGACTGGGCGGATACACCGGTCCGATCCGGCTCGAACTGATCAACCCGCCGCCAGGTCTGTCGGTTCGAAACGGCTCGATCAACGCGGGGCAGACGGTCGGGGCCTTGACGATCTCGAGCACTCCCGAAGCCTCGTTCGAGATCGCCAACCTCAAGCTCGTCGGCGTCGATCCGGCGAATACTCCCGGGCCGGTGGGGACTTCCAAGACGATCGTCTTCGCCGAGCAAGGGACGCTCGCCACCAATCAGATGATCCAGGAAGGCTTGCCCGCCGCGATTTCGTTACCGACGGCGATCACGCTCGACGCCCCGACGACTCCCATCGAGGCGGTTCCCGGCTATCCCGTGAACATCCCGGTAAAAGCGAATCGATCGCCGGGGGCCGAGGACGCGTCGCTGACCTTCGGAACCCTGCCCCTGCCGGCCGGGTTCGCGATCGCCGGATCGAAGATCGAGCCCAAGGCCGCCGAGGGGAACGCCGTGATCAACGTCGGACCCGACGCGCCGATCGGTCCGACGCTGATCGCCCTGACCACCAAAGGGCCAATCAGCGGCAAGGAAAAGACCCTGGCCGTGCCGCTGGTGACGCTCGAAGTCGTCCGACCGGCGTCGGTCGAACTGGCCTCGACGACCATCGAGATCAAGGCCGGCGCGACGGTCGAATTCAAGGGGAAAGTGAGCCGCAAAGGTTCGTTCAAGGAACCGGTGACGGTCAAGATCGACGGGCTACCAGCAGGCCTGAAGGTCGATCCCGTGACCGTCCCGCCCGACCAGACCGAGTTCACCCTCAAGATCATCGCCGACCCCAAGGCCGCGCCGGCGGAAGCCAAGCCACAGGTCGCCCTGGCGTTCCAGATCGCCAAGAAAGATTTTCCCGTGCCGACCACGGCTCTGGCGGTGAAGGTTGTGCCCGGGCCATAATAGTTCCATCAGACAACTGTCTTTTATAGGGTCCACGCTTCCGACCTTATAAACGACCCCAGTGATGTCGGAGTCTCCCCGCGATGAACTGCGTTCGACCGATCGCCATGACTTTGCTGATCCTCCAGGTAATCGTTACCTCCGCGCTCGCCCAGGATGCCCCGCCGCCGGTGAGCTTCATGAAGGACGTCGCGCCGATCCTGGTCCAGAACTGCATCGCTTGCCATAACCCGCGTAAGTCCGAGAGCAAGTACACGATGACCACCTTTGCCCAACTGGCCAAGGGGGGCGTTCGGGAGAAGAAGACGACGCTCGTCGCAGGGGACGCCGAGGGGAGTTATTTCGTCGAGCTTTGCCAGCCCGATGGCGAGCCGAGAATGCCGTACAAGCAAGACCCGTTGCCGAAGGAGAAGCTCGCCGTTCTCGAACGCTGGGTCAAGGAAGGGGCGAAGTACGACGGCGCGAGCCCGACCGAGGACTGGCCCGCCGCGCTCCGGAAAGCGACCCCGGTCGAGATTCCCGAGACCTATCCGGCGACCGTCCCCATCACCGCGCTGGCGTTCAGCCCCGACGGGACCGATGTCGTCGCATCCGGATATCATGAGCTGACGACATGGAAGACCGCCGATGGCAGTCCGGCCCGCCGAATCCGGGGGATGGCCGAACGCATCCACGACATTGCCTATAGCCCCGATGGCAAGTGGATCGCGACGGCCAGTGGCGACCCCGGTCAGTTCGGCTCGGTCCAGCTCTGGATTGCCGAGCCCGA
>JAJYCH010000878.1 GCA_021778575.1 Planctomycetota bacterium | reverse complement strand
GAAGCCGAAGGTGAAGGGGATGTGCGGGAACTCTCGACCCAAAATCTCTGCACCAGCCCGCTTGACTTCCCAACTCTCATAGATGGCTTCGTTTTGTCATTCCCTTCAGACCACTCAATGCAGGCGCCCCACTCTCAAGGCTTCGGTTGTTTGGCTTCGTTTTTCCCATCTGGCCAAGGTTGCCGATCCTGGTATGATCCGTCCGCCGGTCGGATCGCCATTTCCCCTTGGCTTCGTTTGGGAAAATGCGGCTCGGATGGCGTCGGGCGGCGGTTTGCTTTACAACAATGCATCGCTCCGGGTCGATCGACCCGATCCCTTCGAGCAGGATGCGACCTGATGACTGGCCTCAACCTCGAAACATTCTTGCGATTGCTCAAGGCCGACCTGGGGGTCTGGGTCAGCCTGGGGGTTGTCGCCGCCATCCTGGCAGTGATGACCTGGACCAGTTGGGGGTCGAAACGGGCGCTCCGGAAGTGCCTGTTCCTCTCGATCGCCGTCCACGTCGGCCTGATCCTCTACGGGGCCAGCTCGCCGGGCCTTCTCAAGGCGCTGAAGCTGGACGGATCGAGCCGGAAGGTCGCCCGGATCGAGAAACCGGTCCGGATCACACCCGTTCTCGCCGATCGATCGTCGTCCGGAACCGGAACGAAGCCATCCCGGAAAGTGGCCTCCTGGGATCTCGACCGCAACCCCCTGGCACCAACCGAACCGGGTCGCCTGGCACCGACGCCGCCTGACCCGTCGACGGCGGCGAGCCTGGCTCGGACCGAACCCGAGCGAGTGGTCCCCGAGTCGGTCGCTCCCGAGGTCCAGGCACCGATCCCGGTGGCCGACGCCCAGCTCCCTCCGCCCGAACCCAAAGCAGCGGAACCACTTCCAGCAGTCGCCGAGGCCGACCCCTCGGAAATCGCGGCCCCGGTCGCGGCTCCCTCGACACCGCTGGACGTTCCCGCTCCCGCAACGGCTCGGGTCCGGCCAGGGCCTCGGGCGAGTGCTCCGGTCGGTCCGGCACCGGAACGTCGTCAGCCATTGGGTTCGTCTTTGCCCGAACCGCCCCGAGTCGAAACATCGGCCCCGGTGGTCCCGATCCCTCGGTCGACACCGGGAGAAAAGGTTCTGGTCGCAGGACCCCGATCGAGCGAGCCTGGACCGCCCACGACGGCCGAGGATCTCGACCCCGCCCCACCCGTGGCGCCGACTCCGCTGGTCGTCCCTCCCGCGACCAACGCGTTACCGGGTCCGGAAATCCGCCGGGTGCCTCGCCCCTCGAACGGGTCGGGAAGCGCTCCGATACCGGCTCCAAACCGGGTTTCGCCCCGATCCTCGCCGGATTCGCTGACACGAGTGACACCGACCGGCCCGCCGAGCGCCGCAAACCTGGTCCGGCCGACGAGCCGACGCTCGCTGGCCGAAGTCCCGATGGTCTATCGATCGCGACTCGACCCGAACCGGACGATCCTGGCCCAGCGAGCCGGAGCCAGCGTCGCCAGCGAGCAAGCGGTCGAGCGAGCTCTCGACTGGCTCGCGCGACACCAGGACGCCACCGACGGCCGATGGGACGGCGGGACCGGCAAGACCCGCGACGGCACCAACGCCCCGAACGACGATTCCTACACCATCCATTGCCCACCCGGCGAGGTCTGCTTCGGCGAGTGCATTTACTGGGAAGCCGACACCGCGCTGACCGGCCTCTCGCTCCTGGCCTATCTGGGGGCGGGCTACACCCACCTTGATGGCAAGTACGCGTCAACCGTGACCAAGGGACTGGAATTCCTGCTCCGGAGCCAGAAGGCCGATGGCGACCTTCGAGGTTCCAGCCTGGCTGTCGGGATGTACTGCCATTCGATGGCCACCCTGGCACTCTGCGAGGCGTTCGCGCTGACCGGCGATTCGCGACTCAAGGAACCGGTCGAGCGGGCCGTGGGGTTCATCGTCCGGGCGCGGTCGAAAGACGGGATGGCCTGGCGTTATGCTCCCGGCGCGGCGGACAGCGACACCAGTATCCTGGGCTGGGCGGTGATGGCCTTGAAGTCAGCCAAGGCGGTCGGAATCCCGATCCCGCAATCGACACAGACCGGGATGTTCGACTGGCTCCGGAAGATCTCCCGAGGTAAGGACGGCGGCCTGGCCTTCTACAGCTTCGAGAAGAACGGGACCGGAGTGACCCCGACCATGACCGCCGAGGCCTGGGCCTGCCGCCAGTTCCTCGAAGTCGGTGGACCGGGCAAGGCCAGCGAGGAAGCCGCGCGGTTCTTGCTCCAGAGTCCGACGGATCGAGGTGAATTCAATATTTACTATCTTTATTATGGCACTCTGTCCATGTATCAGCATGGCGGAGACGCCTGGACCACCTGGAACGATCGCGTTCGCGACGACGTCGTCCGCCGCCAGCGAGTCAAGGGGCACATGGCCGGAAGCTGGGACCCCGACGACAGCCCCTACGGCAGCAAAGGGGGCCGGATTTACGGCACGGCCCTGGCGACGTTGACCCTGGAAGTCTACTACCGGTTCCTCC
>JAJYCH010000877.1 GCA_021778575.1 Planctomycetota bacterium | reverse complement strand
GTACGAGGTCCGGCCCATCAACGGTCCCCAATCGCCGGGCATTCTGTTAGTCGAGGGGGAGCGTTACAACGTCCGCCGCTTCTATGTTCAACCGCCAACTCCGACCAACGCCAGCTTGCCCCGGATTTTCACCGACGACGTTCCGTTCAACCCCACGGCTGGACAGCTTGCCAGTCTGGGATTGAGCCCGGTCTATCCGGGAGGCCAGTTACCCCTGGGTCCAAATCATCACAACAACGCGATCGATACGACGATCGTGGCCGCTCGGCGGGACGCCCAGATCAGCAACGCGCTACGGGCCGACCAGGAAAACGCCTTGCTCATTCAGCGCCAGTTGAACGAGGACATCGAGGCGATCGATCTGATGAACGAATCGATCAGGATGACCAACGAGCGTGTGCTTCCGGTCCTGAACGACGTGACCGGGCAGCAGTTTGGCGACGACCCCGTGGCCTGGCAGCGCTGGCAGGTGGACCAGGCCGGCTATGCGATGCTCGATTCTTCCAGCACCAGCCCGAAACCTACCTTCGACATGGTCGTCCGGGTGGAAGGGGTCTCGACCGGGCATTCCTGCTTCGCCGCCGGGACAACCGTCCGGACCATCGATGGCGACCGCGCGATCGAGACCATCCGGAGCGGCGACATGGTCCTTGTCCAGAACACCAGGACCGGCGAACTCGGCTATCAGAGTGTCGTCGCGGCTTATCACAACCCGCCGAGCCCGACCCTGAAGGTTCGGTTGACTGGCTCGGAGGCCGTCGTCGCCACGGGGATTCACCGGTTCTGGAAAGCGGGCCAGGGGTGGGCGATGGCCCGCGACCTGAAGCCCGGCGACACGATCCGGACCCTGGGCGGCGTGGCAACCGTCGAAGCCGTCGAGGAAGACCGGGTTCAGCCGGTCTTCAACCTCGAAGTCGGCGACGGGCACAGCTTCCTCGTCGGCAAGCTCGGGGCTCTGGTCCATGACAACAGCCTCGTGGAAGCCACGCTCGTCCCGTTCGACGGCCGGGCGATCTCCGCGAAGTGAGTGGAGTGATGCGCCGGGTCAGATCCAGGCTGGTTGATGGTTGATGGAACAGTGGTTGGGAATTGCCTTGCGACCGGGTTCTCGACCATAATTCATCGTCCATCAACCATCCGGGACAGTCTCCGAGCGACTCATGAGCGACCTCAACAGCCGGATCGAACGCGCCTCGAACCTCGACGAGGTTGTCAACCGGCTCGGCGCGGGCGAATCGCCGGGCGTTGTGGTTCGGTCGCTCGGACTGGACGCCATCGATCTCGTCGCCACTCTTGCCCGGGTCGGCCTGGCCGACGAAGGTCCGGCGTTGATCCAGGTCCGGCCGCGCCATCCCCAGCTCGCGACGGGTTTGACCTCCGACGCCCTCAAGACGCTTTTCCCCACCTCGGACCGCCCGAGTCGGCTAGCGCTGTCGGCCGGTTTGCTCCAGATTCTCGACTTCTGGGACGCCAGCCACACCGCCGCGCAGGAGGCTGACGACCAGGGAGAATCAGCGTCGGCGGCGTACTGGCACCTGATCGCGCACCGTCGCGAGCCCGACCCCGGCAACGCCCAGTACTGGGCTCGACGAGTCGGCCGGCACCCGATCCACCACGCCCTCACCGAGTCCGCCCGACCGATCCTGGAAGCCTCGGCCGACCCCAATCTCCGTCCGGGAAGTCCCTGGTCCGCCGCCGCCTTGATCGACCTTGCCACCCGAGCCCGCCCCGGAACCCCACAAGCAACCCTCGCCCGACGCCTCCAGCGACTGGAGATGATCAAGCTCCTCGAAACCTCGATCGAGCGAGTGACAGCCTGATCGCCGGAAATTGGACTGCCGATCCCCCAATCCTTCAGCCGGGTGACCGGGAAAAATCTTCAGGAAATCTTCACGTCCGAGAATCGTCACGGTCTTCGGATCTGCTAAACTAGAGCCGGACCAGCCTGCTGGAGCCGATCTCGGTCCGGTTGGAAACCGCTCCCGGCTTCGGAGTCGCTGGAATGCGTTGTCTGGCGTGCCCCCCCCGAGATTGATCCTTTGAAGTTGACCATCCTTGACCGAGTAGGCACTGAGCTGGCGGAAGGCCGCTACCGGATCTCGTCGAGGATCGGTGAGGGGAGCATGGGGCAGGTCTATCGCGCGTTTGACCGGAATCTCGGGACCGAGGTGGTCATCAAGTTTCCGGTCGCGCCCGAGGGGACGGCCAGCCCGACGGACTTCCTCGATCGGTTCGCCCGGGAATCGCGAGCGATGATCCAGTTGAGCCACCCTCACGTCGTCAAGGTGATCGACGTCGGCGAGGATTATGGGCTTCCTTACGCGGTGATGTCTTACCTCGAAGGTGGGAGCCTGAAGGATCGGCTCGAACCGCTCGAAAACGGCGAGCCGCGCCCGTCGCCCCCGGAGACGCTCCACGGCTGGCTGCTGGAGATCGCCAAGGCACTCGCGATCAGCGCCAAGGTTGTCATTATGGACGAGCCGACCGCGACGCTGACCGACCACGAGATCGAGGAACTGTTC
>JAJYCH010000876.1 GCA_021778575.1 Planctomycetota bacterium | reverse complement strand
AGGGAAGGGAAAGTGTGATCGTCCAGCACGACCAAAGTGATGATGGCCCTGGAGGAACCCGGCGTTGCGTTTGCCCAGGGGTCTATGAATAATCCAGGCTAGACCCTTCCGCAAGGCGTCCCTTTGCTGGTCGAGAGAGGGCGACGACGGTGGCGGGGCGATATCGAATTTCATGAACGAGTTCCAGGCGGATGGATGAGAAGGCAGTGAACTTCGGTCGAAGTCGGCGGTTCGCAACGTGCCGCCAGCCCCCGGAGGACCTTCTCGGGGACGGGACGCTCCCGCCTCTTGTTCTGGTCGAGAATAACCGACAACGGGGGCTCGACGTACACGATCTCGATCCGGGCCTGATAGTCGGCGAACAGGTCAATCCAGCGTTGCCGGGTTAGCCGCAACAGGTTGGTGGCGTTGAAGGCGAACGACCGGCCCGAGCGGAGGAATTCCCGGCACCGTTCACGCCCGACCTGGACGACCTCGCCCTGGTCGTCGGTCGGGTCGATCTCCAGTTCCGATCGGACGCCATCGAGCGAGACGACGGGAAGATCGGGCCGATTCGTCGCCAGCCAGGTGTCCTTGCCCGAGCCGGGCAAGCCCGACATCATCGTCACCGTGCTGCGGTAATCCTCGAACGGGACGTAGTGGAGATTCGGCTCCTTCTGGCGGTAGAACAGGAACCGGGCCTGGTCGTTTGCGAATGGATAGGGTTGCTCGAAGCAATCGTTCTCCTCGGCGACGAGCTTCCAGAATTGCAGGTTCTCCTCGGGACGACTCATCTCGGCCGTCTTCCGGCCTCGGGTGTCGGCGAGGGCGAACAGATAAAGCAACTTGTTGCTGACGAGCCAGGAGAGCGAGACGACCTCATGGGCCGGGTCGGGCTTTTCGAGGAGAAATGGTGGGCGTCCGTGGAACCGGACCAGCCGGGTGATTTCTTCTCGGGTCGTGAGGTCGCAGCCGAGGTCTCGCAAGGCCGATCGGCAGAGATGCTCCCCTTTGAGGGCGTGCTTGGGACTCGTGACTCGACCCGTGATCGGCTCGATGACCGAGGTAACCGGCTTGCCGGAATCGTGGAACAAAGCCGTGAATATCAGGACCGTCCGCTCGTGCGGGGTGAGCAGGGACCAGCCCTCAAAACCCGGCAACTGGGCGCAGACCATCTTCGTGTGGGTCCAGACATCCCCCTCAGAATGCCAGCCCGCATCCTGGCCGCAGGCGGCCATCGCTTGAGCCCACGGCTGATCACTGGCCCAGGCGAGGATGTCTTCGAGCGACGATCCGGCAAGCTCGTCCCATCTCATGACCAGAGATCCGCCCCTTGTTCGAGTTGGTTGGGAGTCATCGCCTGGTACTGCCAGTGGGCACTTTGCTTGACCTTCTCGACGAACTCGGGCCGGACGACCTTCGCCCGCCCGGTCACGAGACCTTTCGCCTCGGTCCGCAGGTAAACACCTTCCATGAGGTCGTCGGCCTGCTTCGTCAGCGGATTCTCGAACTGGCTGTCGAATCGGGACGGCCCGATGAGAGCGAGGAGCTTCTCCCGGTCGAGCGACCCTCGATGAAGCACGGGCACAGTCTGGATTCCCGAGCCTTCGATCAAGTCCAGCCGTCGTGCCAGGTCGAGGAAAGTCCTGGCTTGCTTGTCGTAGATGTCGAACTCGAAGAAGTAATGCGGGAGTCTCCGATACTGGACCGAGTGCCGGGCATAAACCCACTCGCCGAAAAGAATGTACCGATCCTCCAGCAGAGCTTGCAGCACGGGCCGCTTGACGACGGCCCACTGCTTGAAGAGGTCATACTGCGGGTGCATCCCCTCGGTGATCAGGTGCCCTCGACACTGGAGGGCCATCTTCCCATCAGACGCGAAGTGGATGCCGACGTTTGTGCCGTCGATCTTCTCCTCGACGACCAGCGAACCATCGGAGAGGAAGCGGAGTGACTCGGCCTCGCCCATGTGCTTGTCGTCGTCGGTCCCCTTCGAGCCGAAGAGGTGCGGCGTCCTGGGATACTTGACGAACTCGTCATGCGACCGGCCCATGGCTCGCCCACGATTCCCGGATGACCGCCCGATCACCAGCCAGGAGTGCGATCCTGCTATTGAGGCGACCATGACAGCAAGATGACGGCCCACGGAGTCCGAAAAGGACACACAGCGTTCGATCCCGGTTCGCATCGTCTCGGCGAAATTGGCTTGCCATGCGGGGTTGTCACGCCTGGAGGGTCCACCCTAAACTCGCAGCTTCGGCGAAGCTGAGTCATAAGGAACCTCGGCCAGACGCCGGTCGATGACCTGATCCTTCCGAGCCAGAATTCGAACTTCACGTCCGGTGCCCGATCATGGAGCGATCGAAACGATGATCACCTTGAGGAGATTGGGCAAGACCGGCATCGAGGTCTCTGCGATTGGGCTGGGGTGCTGGGGAATGTCCGGCTCCTACGGCAGGGCCAGCGCGCACTTTTATAACAATTTGGTAAACTTTGCGGCCTTGCGCCCGTCCAACTGACCTGGTATACCGTCCACTGTGTCG
>JAJYCH010000875.1 GCA_021778575.1 Planctomycetota bacterium | reverse complement strand
GACCGATTTTGACGACGGAGAACGGCGGCGATCAGGATGGTGCGACGGCGACGGACGAGGGGCCGACCAACCGCGATGGATCGGCGACCGTCCGCGGCGAGATCGTGGTTTCATCGCCATTCTTGTTCCTCCAATCGCTTTCGGGCCTCATCAATCACGCGGCGGACCGAACGTTCGTTGAGGCCGACCTCGCGGCCGATCTCCTCGAAGGTCAAGCCCTGGCGGCGGAGTTCAATAATCCGAATCTCGTTGGGGCTCCGTCCCTCGATTAACTGACCATAGCGATCGCCAGCCTGGAGGTTCTCGCTCGGCGAAGGATCGGTCGCCGCGACTTCTCGAGGAATATCGCGATCTCCTTTACGCACATAAAGACGTTCTTCGCGGTGGAGATCATACTTCTTGGTCCGGGTCCGCCGCCGGTGCTCCTCATAGACTTTGTTCCGGGCGACGCCGGCCAGGTAGCCTCGAAGCTGGCCGGGATCGGTAAAGTTGCGGATCGCGTCTCCGTTGGCGGCGAAGACACTGGTCCAGACCGCCTGGACGATATCCATCGAGTCCAGTTCAGACCTCAGGATTCTCGGCAGTCGGACCCGGACCATCGTCCGGATCTCGGATTCAAAGCGACCGAGAACGGCAGCCATCGCCGCCTCGTCACCGAGCTTGACACTTTCCATCAGGTCGGCGAAGTCGACGTCGTCCATCGCCGGATTCCTCCCAGGATTAAGTGACGCCCCAGGCGGCTACGTGACGCCCCCTGAGCATTGAACTACGTCCCTCGACTTCTTCGTCGTCGGACCGCTCGAGGTCGGCATCGTCCTGTACGAGCGGCTTACTAAGCTAACAAATCGAGCGCTACTATAGCGTGAGAAGTCATCATTGCGAGGAAGATTTTCAAAAATCAACCCCAATTTCGGAATGTCAATCAGATCTCATCGATCAGGATCATTTGAATCATCCGCGACGCCGACCGACAACCAACCAATTCCACAGATTATGACACTGTGCCGGTCGATTGCGAAATTTTTTGAGATTTTCCGCCGGTTTCCGTCAGGGATTGCAACCAGTGCTTTGTCAACGAGACCCAGGCGGTTGCTCGAATCCACTCCCAGCCACGCGAACAGCCGGGCAAAGCGCTTCTCATCTGTTTTTACGAGGATGGGCGAACGGTCCTAATTGGACTGAATACGCCTCATCAGGCCAGGACGCGAGGTCGGCTCGATGTCGCTGGCTCTCCGAGTTTGACAACGACCTTGCTTGTGGAACAGGAGCCCTCACCATGAATCGGATCGACTCGAAGAGCCAGGAAATCGGCGGCATGGATCTCTATCTCCGCCAGATCCGTGATGATTCTTTGCTCTCGGCCACCGAGGAGTGCCGCCTGGCCCGAGCGATCAAGGCCGGAGACCCCGACGCCCGAGCCCAGATGATCCGCGCCAACCTTCGACTGGTCGTCAAAATCGCCCGCGATTACGCCGGTCGCGGCCTGTCACTCGACGACCTGATCGGCGAGGGGAACCTGGGGCTGATCCGCGCCACCGAAGATTTCGATCCCCGCTACGGAACCCGGTTCAGTACCTACGCCAGCTACTGGATCAAGCAGGCGATCCGCCACGCCCTGACCAACACCACGGCCACGATCCGGCTCCCCGCCCACATGGTCACCCTGCTCTCGAAATGGCGGAAAGCCGAGCGGGCCCTGACCCGCGAATTCGACCAACCGCCAACCTTCGACCAGATCGCCGTCACCCTCGGACTCTCCGACGCCCAGCGCATCCTGGTCGAGCGAGCCCGACGAGCCAGCCAGCTCCGGCTCGAAACCGGCGACGACGAAAGCTGGTCCGCCGACGAGGCGGGCGACCACCACGAAGGACCCGACGCCGCCCTCGAAGCCGACGACGACCGCCGCGAATTGCTCCAGAGGCTCGACCGGCTCGACGATCGCGAACGAACGATCCTTTCTCTTCGCTTTGGACTCGGTGGCGCCGAACCGATGACGCTGAAGGAAGTCGGCCGGAGACTCGGAGTGACCCGCGAATGGGTCCGCAAAATCGAGGTCCGAGCCGTCAAGAAGCTCGATGGCGACGCCCCCGCCGAACCCAAAGCCGACAAACCCAAGTCCCGTCGCCGCAAGACCCTCGCCAGCCCGGCCCAGGCCCGACAACACGCCTGACATCCCGCTTACGCAATCACATCCCGCAAGAGATCGACGGCGATCAATCCGCGACGCGCTCAAAGACCAGGCTCACGGAGCCTGGTTGAGCGAACCACCCCAAAGAATCCGCAGCCACACCCCACGAAAAACCTGGTTCGTCTTGACCTTGCAAGGCCTGACCGGAATGGGTTACAATACGAGTTTCCCGGCGGCTTCATGGGATCAAAGCCGGGATCAGGATCGAATCAAAGGGATCGGCGATGGCTCACAAGAAGGGTCAAGGTTCGAGCCGCAACGGGCGGGACTCGAACCCCAAGATGCGCGGGATCAAGCTGTTCGGCGGGCAATACGCCAAGCCGGGAAGCATCATCGCC
>JAJYCH010000874.1 GCA_021778575.1 Planctomycetota bacterium | reverse complement strand
GGACGCGATGTCCGTCGGACTGAAACCTCGATGATTGAGCGGAGTGTTCAAGTGGGCCTCCGCGGTCGGCACGATCGCGGTGAGGAACCGATTCGGGTCGACTGACCGATAAGCATAGTATCCTATGCTCACGTCATTGAACAGAAGCGTGACATCCTGGGAGGTCGATGGTACGTTCAGCGAGGTGAAGCCCTGGAGATAGAATCGGTCACGCTGGAACAGATAGCCGATAAAGGGTTGAATCTGGGTGTCGCGAAAATAACTATAGTACTTGCTTCCGCCGAAGGAACCGGGGCCGGTTGGCGCGGTGACCTGAAGGCCGCTCGAAATCAAGACATTATTTTGTTTGTAGAGGACATACTTGAAAAAAATCGACAGGTCGCCGGGCGAAGTACTTGAACCTCCCAGGCCGGGAACATTCGCGTTGCTCCTGAAGCTGATCGTATTCAGCGGCATCCGGAAACCGACCGAGGCCTGGCCGTCGAGGAACGTCTTTTCGAGTCCGAACAATTGGTGGTAAACCTGAAGGTTCTGGATGGGTGAGAGCACTCTCTTGTCGACGGAGGCATTCAGATTGTCAAAGTAATTGAACGAATAAAAGAACCGATCCTGAGGGACCGGGCTCTGGTTATCCGAGACCTTGAGTCCGGTAAGCTTCCAGAGGACCGTCGTCGTGCCATTGGCGTTGACGATCCCCGGGTGGCCATTCACCTTGGGCGGTGGTGTGGGCGTGGGGACATTCGGGAACCGTGTCGCCGCCGTCGACACCAGCGCACGCGAGATCGGCTGATAGTCGCCGATGACTCCCGGAGGAGCCCCGGAAGCATTTCCAAATCCACCCAGCGCTGGAGCCGCTCCTCCGTCCGCGCCGCCAAAAAGATCCGCCGGAGTTGAAGCCCCGAAAGCGCCGAAATCGGCGGGACCGCCCAGCTCCGAGCTTCCGGGAGCTGTCGTTCCCGGCGGGGTTGATCCGGCAGGAGCCGGCTGACCGTTGGAGTCGGTCGATCCTGCGCTCGGCATCCCCAGAGGAGCTCCCGACGAGCCCGGGGCACCAGTCGCACCGGGCACCTGTCCACTGGGAAGAGTCGAGGTACCAGGACCATCGCCGGCCCGAGCCAGTCCCGCCGGAGAACCCCCGAGAGTCAGGCCTATTGTCGCCCAGATCCATAAGCGCATGACTCGAGCCACTCCTGGTCTACTCGCGAAAATCGCGGCCGACCGTCCTGAACCAGACGCCGGTGACACTTGGACATTACAATGAATCGGGAACGGGTAGGCGGGACGGCCGAGGCGCGAACCGAGCGATCGACTGTCTGGTCCCCTTTATCGTCCATAACGAACATCTTGCTTGCACCTTTTTCAACAGAGAATCTGGATTTAACGGTAGCACGGAGCTGCGGGGAAAGGGGGCCGGATTCGATCAAGTCCGGCACCCGGTCACGTGGCGGGGCCGGATCGCGTAAACTCGGAGCAGATCGAATCGAAAATTGGGAAGGATCGATGATGCGCACCTGGTTATTCTCACGATCGACCCGTCGTCTATTGCTTCTGGCAATCGGGTTGCAATTTGGCTTCGTTTTGTCAAACGTCGATGCCCAGGTGGCCCCCGCCGGATTCTTCACCGATCCGGTGCTCGTTCTTCGAGTCGGCGGCCACCAGGCTCCTGTCCGGTCAATGATCTTCGCCTCGGGTGGAACACAGCTTCTGACCGGTGGCATGGACAAGGTGATCCAGGTCTGGAATGTCGCCCCCGACCAATCGGGACCGTTGCGAACCCTTCGACCGCCTTACTGGAGAGGAACCCGAGGCCAGATCAACGCGCTGGCGCTTTCGCCCCATGACGAGGGAGAGAATCAGCGAATCCTGGCCGTCGCCGGGGCGGGCGTCCTCGGTCCTCAGGGTGAAATCCTGCTCTTTCGTTATCCGGGTCGTGACCCGCAGGGGACGGGCGAGATTATCGGCCAGTTACCCGCGACGGGAGCCGACGGCACGATCGGTCCGGGCCACTCCAGCATCGTGACGGCTCTCGCCTTCACACCGGACGGGCGTTACCTTGTTTCGGCCAGCAACGATCAGACCTTCCGGATCTGGGATATCGACGCCCGAAAACAGGTGGCCGCCGTTCGCGAAGCTCCCGCCGAGATCAACAGTCTGAGCCTGTTCGACAACGGAACCCGACTGGTCACCGGCGGCAATGATGGCGTCGTTCGACTCTATGACCTGACGTCCCGAGATAACCCGCGCAGAATTGCTCAATTTCCCCGAGAAGGGAGAAAGCCGCCATTTCCGATCGAGTCGCGAATTAACGTTGTGGTCGCGACACCGGATCGCCGCTGGAGCATCGTGGGGAGCGACCAGGGAGTCCTGGCCCGATTCGATGCAAAGCTTGCCGATAACCCCGTTCCCTTCGATCGGAACCAGGAGACGGCCAATCTTCCTGTCCAGGCCATCGCGATCAGCCCCGATAGCACGCGAATGGCGATCAGTTCGACCACCCGGAACCTTGGCAAAGGCGGTGCCGCCGAGA
>JAJYCH010000873.1 GCA_021778575.1 Planctomycetota bacterium | reverse complement strand
CCGCTGACGATCCTGATCGAAGACGCTCGGGTCGCCGAGGCTGGTGCCGAGGCAGTCGATCAAGGTCCGGTGCAGCCGATTTTTCGGCTTCGCCCGCTGATAGTGGACCCAGAGCCCTTCCTTCCGTCCGACCACCAGCCCATGCTTGCGCAAGTAGGCCAGATGGCGAGAGACCGTCGGCTGAGGAAGCCCAAGAGCCTCATGAAGGTGGCAGACACAGACCTCCGAATCGCCCCCCAGAAGGTTCAAGAGCCGAAGCCGAACCGGGTCTGCAAACGCCTTCAACAGGCGAGTCGAATCATCGAGGGTGATGGTTTTCGTGTCGCTCATGAACCCACGCAAAGCCTCGAAGACCAATTCATCCGCCTGAGCGAATATAGGGGTTTGAGGTGTGGGAGTCAAGCGGTTTGGTTGCTGGTGGCCTTCCTCGGCATTCGCTATAATCCGCAAGAGGGGGTAAGCCGATGACCATTTCCCTGTCTGAAGAGATGGCTTTGCATTCTGGAGTGCGAGAGCTTGCTCTCGCTCTGCTTCGTGGAGCTTGCTCCACGGTCCTCGTCGAGAAACTGTTAGCCAGGTCACTCGGGCTCGGAGCAAGCTCCGGTCGCTAGAGCGAGAGCAAGCTCTCGCACTCCAGATGGGGCATCGTCGGAAAGAAACGGACAAGGCTGACCAGAGACCACCAGAAAATCCGGGTACACCGCCCGTGGAAAGCCAGGCCATCTATCAACCTTGCGGAGACAACTCTGTTAAGCGACCGCGCGATCGGCGATATTAAGGGTCGGGGCAACATGTGGTTTTCGGAGAATTCCGCTGCCTGTATTGCCAAACATGCTTTGCGAGGAGTGGACGTCATGACGCCGGAATCGAAGGAATCGAGTTTCCCGCTGATCGAGGACGACGTTCCCTCGGACCATGACGCCCGAGACGACGAGGCTCAAGCCGAGCGTCGCGAGATTGAGAAGCTTGCGCCGAGCAACGACAAACTCCGCTCGTTGATCGGGTCGTTCCAGCCTCGGCCCGGGACCTTCGACGACGAAGAGATGCCGTACTCATCGATCGCCAGGATAGAGTGACCAATGACCACAACGATCCGCCTCGCCTCGCTTCTTTTCGGGCTCCTGTTCGCGGCTTCGCCGCTGCTCGCCGACGGGCCGGCGGATGTTATTTATTCGCGAGGGGTGATTGTCACGGTCGATGATTCGAAGCCGACGGCCGAGGCGGTCGCGGTTCTGGGCGGGAAGATCGTCGCGGTCGGTTCGGATGCGGCGGTCTTGAAGGCTTGGAAGGGCGTCAAGACTCGGGTTGTCGACCTGGCGGGTCGGACGATGGTTCCCGGATTCATTGATGCTCATAGCCACTTCATCAACGCGGTCGAGATGGCGGGCTGGGTTAACGTCTCGGCCCCTCCGGTCGGCCCGGTCCGGGATATCGCGGGGATCTTGGAGACGATCGAAGCGTTCAAGGCTCGGACCAATCCCCAACCCGGTCAATGGATCATCGGTTATGGATATGACGGCACAACTCTCAAGGATGGTCGCGAGCTGACCGGTGACGACCTTGACGCGAAGTTTGCCGATAACCCGGTGGTGCTGACTCATGTCTCGATGCATGGCGCGGTCCTGAACTCGGCTGCATTTCGCGCGGTGGGGATCGATGCCGCGACTCCCACCCCGCAGGGGGGCGTGACCCTTCGCAAGCCCAACGGCGACCCGGCCGGCCTGGTGATGGAGCAGTCGTATCTGCCGGTCTATCTGAAGCAGCCCAAGCCGTCGGAAGCCGAGATGCTGGGCAATCTCCAGGCCGCGCAGTCCGTCTACGCAAGCCACGGATTCACCACCGTTGTTGATGCTCCGCTTGATGGACAGTCGATCGCGCTTTATACCAAAGGAGCCGATCAAAGGCTCTTGTATCTCGATCTGATCGGCTACGCCCGCTGGCTCGAATTTCCCGAGATGGTCGCGCAAGGGACCGAGTTCACCTCGACCTACCGGAACCGCTTGAAGTGGCCCGCCGGAGTGAAGATCGTCGGCGACGGTTCGCCGCAGGGGAAGACGGCGTTCTTCACCAAACCCTATCTGACCGGCGGCCCCTCGGGCGAGAAGGACTGGCGAGGTGAGCCCAACGTCACGCTCGACCAGTTGAAATATCTGGTGAGATTGGCTTATGACCATAACGTCCAGGTGGAATATCACGCGAACGGCGACGCGGCGATCGACGCGTTTCTCGAAGCTCACGAGGCCGCCGGAGCCTCGCGAGGGCGGCGGACGACGATGATTCACTCGCAGTTCATCCGTCCCGACCAGATTGACAAATATGTTGAATTTAACCTGATTCCGTCGTTCTTCACCAACCACGCGTTTTTCTGGGGCGATGTCCACGTCAAGAACCTCGGCGAGGCTCGGGCGTTCTTCCCGCGCTTTTTATTACTTCCTCAACATCCGGGGGAAGGTTTCCGGCCAGCGTGCCCCCGCGCAGGGGTTCCATTACCGCAACGCCCATGCCTTTGGCGTGCGCATATTTCAGCC
>JAJYCH010000872.1 GCA_021778575.1 Planctomycetota bacterium | reverse complement strand
GCTTCCTCAAGATCTACGATGAATTCAAGCTGCCCGCCGACCAGATCAAGGACTGGCAAGAGGATAAGACCGGCTGCATCATCGGTCGGAAGACTGCAGCCGAACGTAAGATCCGGATCGGGGACAAGCTCCCACTCAAGGACGGTGTCTATCCGTTTCCGCTCGATTTGACCGTTCAGGGGATCTACGACGGCCCGAACAACACCGACCTCCGCGCAGTCTATTTTCACTGGTCGTTCCTCGATGATGGGCTGAGAAACCTCAAGAGCACGAGGACGGGGAACGCCGGGGTGATCGTCACTCGTTGTCGCGAACAGGCTCAGATGGCACCACTCTGCAAGAAGATCGACGAGACTTACAGCAGTAGCGACTCTCCCACCAAGACCCAGTCCGAGGAAGCGTTCGGCCAGATGTTCGCCGAGATGGTGGGCGACTTCAAATGGATCATCATCGGAATCGGTCTGGCGGTGGGAACCTCGCTACTCTGCGTGACCGCGAACGCCATGGCGATGGCGCTCCGCGAGCGAACCACCGAGGTGGCCGTCCTCAAGGCGATTGGATTCAGTAAAGCACTGATTGTCGGCGTGATCCTGGCGGAGTCGGTCCTGATCGCCGGCGTTGGCGGGGTTCTGGGAGCGATCGGGATCAAGCTGTTTTGCGATTATGTGGATCTCTCACGCTATTCGGGGGGGTTCTTGCCGATCTTCTACGTTCCATGGAACACGGCGATCGCCGGTCTTCTGGTCGCGCTGGCGATCGGGCTGTTCAGCGGACTGTTTCCCGCGATCCGGGCGTCGCGCCTGTCGGTCGTCAACGGCCTGCGAAAGGTGGTCTGAACGACGATGGTCCCGATCAAATACAACGTCCGGAATCTCCGGGTCCGCTGGGTCGGCACGCTGATGACGGTCCTCGGCACGGCCCTGATCGTTGGCTCGTCGTGCGGAGTTTTCAGCCTCGTCGAAGGGCTTGAACACAGTCTAAAAATCTCCGGTGATCCACTCGACCTGATCATCCTCCGGAAAGGGTCGGCCTCCGAGACGATCAGCGGAATCGAGACCGACAAGGCGGACAAGATCGTCAACCTGGCGGGGATCGCCCGGGATGATTCGGGCAAGGTTCTCGCCTCGGGAGAAATGGTTTATATCCCGGTCGTCGAGCGTCGGGCCGGCGGCCGGACGAACCTGATTGTTCGAGGGATCATGCCGCCGACGAAGGCCGGTCAAAAATCGGCGTCGATGGCCTTGCGGCCCGACTTCACGATCGTCGAAGGCCGCACACTCGACGCCGGTAAAGGAGAAGCGATCGTGAGCCGGAACATCTCCCGGCGCTTCAAGGGGGCCGGTCTCGGTGAGACGCTCCAGATCAGCCCCAAAGAGTCGTACCGGGTCGTCGGCCTGTTCACCGCGGGTGGAAGCGCCGCCGAGAGCGAGGTCTGGGTCGACATCCAGGATCTCCGCCAGAACACCAAGCGGGACGGTTTTGTCTCTTCGATCCAGCTTCGAGCAACCGACGGCCCGTCGCGCGACGCGCTTCGCAAGACGATCGAGACCGACAACCAGTTCAAGCTAGCGGCCACTCCCGAAGCCGAATATTTCGCCAGTCAGTCGCAGACCGCGCTGTTCTACAAGGTGGCTGGAAGCGTGATCGCCGTCTTCCTCTGCATCGGCGCGATGTTCGCCTCCGCGAATACGATGTTCGCCGCCGTCAGTGCCCGAACCCGCGAGATCGGCACGATGCGGGCTCTCGGGTTCTCGCGACTCTCGATTCTCTGCTCGTTCCTGGGCGAGTCGCTCCTGCTCTGCGCGATGGGAGGCGTGGTCGGAGTCCTGGCGACTCTCCCGCTGTCGCTCCTGACCTTCGGGACGAACAATATCGCCACGTTCGCCGAGGTCAGCGTCAACTTCCGGTTCGGGCCGACGGTCATCGGAGTCGCGCTGGCGATGACATTCGCGATGGGGATCTTCGGCGGACTCTTCCCGGCGATCCGAGCGGTCCGGATGGACGTGATCAGCTCGCTCCGAGAGCTTTGATCAGCGAGGATGATGCGTCTTGAAGGACGCATCCGACAGTGCTTCGGGATCAATTCAGGGACCGGTCCGAGCAGAATGCGGACCAAGAATCGAGACGAATGCGGCCAGGATCGACCCCACGTTGTCTAGGTAAAACCGTCGGTGGTCGATCGTGGCGAGATTCTTTGAGAGCCTCAGAAATTGCCAGACTTCACCATTGGTCACCCACCCGAAGATTGATTCAAGCGGGCGGCCGGATCGCTCGTTCAAGATCCTCGCGCCCGTCATCTGGGCAATGCATTGCCAGATACCCGCCTCGATGTCATGCTTCTTCGCTTCGACGACGGTAACCAAAGGCGCTCTCAGGCCGGGGAGCGGTACAGTCGCCGACACGATGAAGTCGCACTCGCCGACCAGCCCGCGAGTCGGATCGACGTCGAGTCGTTGACCTGAGTAAATCGTGACCGCGCCCTGTGAGAGTTCTTGCGCTGCCAGCAGGATCGGGACGACGATGAATTC
>JAJYCH010000871.1 GCA_021778575.1 Planctomycetota bacterium | reverse complement strand
TCAAGATTCATGGCCTCTCGCAGACCACCCAGGCCAAGCACCAGATGCTCAAGGGGCCTGGCGGCAGCCGCCTCGAACTGCCGAGCATTATTCCGCCCGACGCGAAGGCGTGAGCCCAGGTCGAACCCCTTCCCAGCGGAGGTCGAGCCATGAAAATGCTCATCAATGATCCCGAATTGACTCGCCGGTTGATCCGACAACGGCGAGTCCGAGGGCTCGACCGCAAGGACGAAGTCTGGGAAGGGGTTTACGTCATGGCGCCGTCGCCGAACACCGAGCACGAAGAGTTCATCGGCAAAATCACGACCGTTTTGACCGTCTCCATTACTTTCTCTGCTCTCGGGAAGGTCCTTCCCGGGGTCGGAGTCAGTGACCGCGACGAGGGTTGGACCAAGAATTATCGTGTCCCGGATAACTCGGTGTTTTTGAAGGGAACGACCGCGATCAACAAGGGAACCCACTGGCTCGGCGGTCCCGACTTCGCGGTCGAAGTCATCAGTCCCGGTGATCGTTCGCGCAAGAAATTCAAATTCTACGCCAGGGTCGGAGTGAAGGAACTCCTTCTTGTTGATCGAAAACCCTGGGCGCTCGAGCTTTACCAGCTCCAGGATGGCGTGCTGACCCTGGCCGGCAAGTCCGACCTGGTTGATCCCGCGGTCCTGTCGAGCCAGGTCGTGCCGCTATCGTTCCAGCTTGTCGCGGGGGAGCCTCGGCCGACCTTGTTGATGACCCATTCCGATGGCATTCAGCGCTGGTCGGCCTGAGAAGATCGATCGGATGAAGGAGACGGATCGTGAATCTGTTCATCACCGACCCCGGAATCTCGAAGCGAATGATCCGTCGACGCCAGGCGCTTGGGATCGATCGTAAAGATGAAGTTTGGGAAGGGGTTTATGTCGTGTCGCCACTTGCGAATGACGAACATCAGGAGTTGGTGGACTCGATCTTCTATGCGCTCCAGACCTCGGTCAAGTTCGCGGGCCTGGGAATTGTCCGCTCAGGAGCAAATATCACCGATCGCCTCGAGAAGTGGACCAAGAACTTTCGCGTGCCTGATGTCGCGGTTTTCCTTGAGGGGACGACCGCGATCAAGAAGAAAACGCACTGGGTTGGCGGACCCGACTTCGCGGTGGAAGTCATCAGCCGTTACGACCGATCGCGCGAAAAACTTGATTTCTACGCAAAGCTGGGCGTGAAAGAGCTGCTTCTTGTTGATCGCAAGCCCTGGGCGATCGAGCTTTACCGGCTCCAGGATGGCGTGCTGACCCTGGCCGGCAAGTCCGACCTGGTTGATCCCGCCGTCCTGACGAGCCAGGTCGTGCCGCTATCGTTCCAGCTTGTCGCGGGGGAGCCTCGGCCGACCTTGTTGATGACCCATTCCGATGGCATTCAGCGCTGGTCGGCCTGAGCTTCGCTCTCGCTGGCGATTTGCCGATCGAGCCAGTCGAGCGCTTCCTTCTTGCTGTGGACGAGGCGGTCGAGCTGGGCTTCGCGGACCAGTTCGAGCTGATGTTTCGTCGCCGGACCGGGTCGAAGTCCGTGGCGGGCCAGGTCGTGTCCGTTCAAAAGCGGAGGCGGGTTGATCGGGCCGGCGGGCTCATCGCGGCGATATTGTTCGCAGTAATCGACATGGCTGGCGTCGCCGGTCGAAGCCAGGGCGTCGGCCCGATGGAGCGCGAGGAGTTCGTCGATCCCCGGTTCGGCGAGGATTCGTTTGAGCTTGGCCTCGCGGAGCTTCGTGGCCTCGCCAAGGTACTGGTGATACTCCACCAGCCAGGTGATCCGTTCGCGATCGGCGTTGGCGAACTTGAGGTCACGACAAAGCCGGTCCGCGATGCCCCGGCCGATTTGTTCGTGGTTATGGAACGTCATCCGGCCGTTCCGCATCCCCTTCGTGTCGGGCTTGCCGATGTCATGCACGAGCGCGGCGAAGGCGAGCGGAAAACTCGGGTCAGCGGGCAAAAGCTCCAGGACCAGCATCAGATGGTCCCAGAGATCACCATCGGGCTGGACCGGCTTCCCCTGAAATAACCCTCGGGCACGTGCGAGCGGCGGCAGAACCTCGGCGATCAACCCGACCTCCAGAGCCAGGTTCATGGCCCGGGCGCGCGACGGGTGGACCAGCATCCGCCGGAGTTCCTGCGCGATCCGCTCGACCGAGACGACCTTGACCTGAGGAGCCATGGCGACGATCGCCGCGTGGGTTCGGGGCTCGATCGTCATCGCGAAGCGGGAGGCGAACCGGACGGCGCGGAGGAGTCGGAGCTTGTCCTCGGCGAAGCGGGCCTCGGGATCGCCGATCGCGCGGAGTATCCCGGCCTGAAGGTCGGCTCGACCGCCAACGAAGTCGAGGATCTCGCCGCTGATCGGGTCGAGAAACATCCCGTTGATCGTGAAATCCCGCCGCTCGGCATCCAGCCTCGGCGAGCCAAAGGTGACCGACTCGGGCCTCCGACCGTCCAGGTACGCGCCGTCGCTCCGGAACGTGGCCACTTCGACCTCGCCGACCGGGTCGGGGCCGATCACCCGGACGA
>JAJYCH010000870.1 GCA_021778575.1 Planctomycetota bacterium | reverse complement strand
GGGACCAGGCGGTCGCGATTCTTCTCATCGACCTTGTAAGGTTCGACGATCAGGAGCTTGTGCCCGGTCATCGAGGCCACCTTCTGGGTGGCCACCAAACTACCGGTCACTCGGGCGACGAACATCGGGCGGAGACTCCAGAGATTGTCACGTAGGGTCCGCCGTGCGGACCGTATTCGATCGACGAAATCGCTAGCACGGTCCGCACAGCGGACCCTACAAATTCATCAAAAGATCCCGCGCCTGCCGGGCCACGACGATTTCCTCATTGGTCGGCACGGTCCAGACCTGCACCCTCGAAGCCAGCGTCGAGACAACTCGTTCGGCCGGACCGGATTGATTCGCCAGTTGGTCAAGTTCGATGCCGAACCAGCCCAGGTCGCGGCAGACGCCGTCGCGGATCAAGGTCGAATTCTCGCCGATTCCGCCGGTGAAGACGATCGCGTCGGCCCCGCCGAGTTCAACCAGATAGGCACCGAGATAGTGACGGACCGAGGCGATGTACACGTCGAGAGCCAGTTGCGCTTTCTCATGTCCATCCTTGGCGGCGGCCTCGATATCACGGAGGTCGCGGCCCGAACCGCCAATTCCTTCGAGACCCGACCGATTGGCCAGCGTGTCGAGCACTTCGGCCAGGCTCAGCCCGGTGGATCGCATGCTCGCCGGAAGCGCAAAAACATCAAAGTCGCCGACCCGGTTGTTCTGCGGGAGACCGGTCTGCGGGCTCATCCCCATGCTGGTCGCGACGGATTGACCATTCTTGATCGCGCAAACGGATGAAGAACCGCCGAGATGACAAGAAATCAATTTCAGATCGTCTCGTCCCAGCAACTCGGCCATCCGATCGGCGATGTAGCGATGGCTCGCGCCGTGGAATCCCCAGCGGCGGATACCGTGCTTCGTGGCCCACTCGTCGGGGATGGCGTAACGCTGGTTGGCCTCGGGGATGGTCCGGTGGAAGCCGGTCTCGAACGAAGCCACAAGGGGGATGTTCGGAAACCGACCGCCGAGCATCCGCATGGCCTTGATGTACGGCGGGTTATGCGCGGGGGTGACGTCGGCGAAGGCTTCCATCGCTTCGAGAACCGATTCGGTCACGAGCTGGACGCCCGAGACGTCCTTGGCGTGGACCGACTTGAAGCCGATCGCGGCGACCTCGGACGCATCCTTCAGGACGCCAGTGACCGGATCAGTCAACTGGTCGAGACAGAGCTGAACCGCGTCGCCGTGGTCGAGCACGGGCTGGACCGATTCGAGGTCGCCGGAGGGGAGCTTGATCGTCACCTTGGCGTTCTCGGACCCGATCCGCTCGATCCCTCCTCGGGCGAGCAGATGTTCACCTAAAGTGAGGTCATAGAGCCGGTACTTGAAGCTCGTGCTTCCGAGGTTGGCGACGAGAACCTTCATCAGCGGGCTCCGGCGAACAGAGCGACGACCGTATCACCCGGTCGAGGAATCACGTGGGCGGCCTTCAATTCACCCACCCGGCCGGCGGCCTCGGCGCCGGCTTCGCCGGCGGCGCGGACGCTGCTGACGTCGCCACGAATCATGACGCTGACGAGCCCGCCATCCAGCTTGATGATCGGGCTGGCGAGCTCGACGCTCGCCGCTTTGAGCATCGCGTCGATCGCGTAGATCAGGCCGACGAGCCCTTGTGTTTCGATCAGACCCAGTGCGCTGTTCACGGTATTGTCCTGAGTTCGTAGGGTCCGCTGTGCGGACCGTTCCGCCCGGTCCGGGATGCGGGATGATTCGGCCGATAATCCGGGGTCGAATTCGGGAGGACGGTCCG
Source organism: Planctomycetota bacterium (assembly GCA_021778575.1). Taxonomy (GTDB): domain Bacteria; phylum Planctomycetota; class Planctomycetia; order Isosphaerales; family Isosphaeraceae; genus Tundrisphaera. The sequence continues at coordinate 744 of JAJYCH010000870.1, read as the reverse complement.
CACAGCGGACCCTACAAGAATCAAAAGCATCAAAATCAACCGATGAACGTGCGGAGGACCGCTTCATCGGGACGCGGGATTACGTGGGCGCTGACGAGTTCGCCAACCCGGCTGGCGGCCTCGGCTCCCGACTCGACGGCGGCCCGGACGCTGCCGACGTCGCCCCGGACCATCGTGGTGATGAACGCGGCGCCGATGCCGATCCGGCCCACCAACGTCACGTTGGCCGCCTTCAGCATCGCGTCGGTCGCCTCGATCATCCCGACAAGGCCCTTGGTTTCAATCAGGCCCAGGGCGTCACCGTTCATGCTCAAGGGGCTGATTCCTTTCGATCCGCTCTTGGTCGCGACAGCCATGGTTCAGGCTCCGTTGCCAGAGGTCTTGGCGGCCGGTGCGGCCGGCTTGGTGAAGGACAGGACGCCCGAAAGGTCTTCATGAGGCCGGGGGATCACCTGGACGCTGACGACCTCGCCGATCCGGCTGGCCGCCGCGGCACCGGCATCGACCGCCGCCTTCACGGCCGCCACGTCACCGGCCACGAACGCCGTGACCAGACCGCTGCCGATCTTGTCCCAGCCGATCAGGTCGACGTTCGCCGCCTTCAACATCGCGTCGCAAGCTTCCACCAGCGCCACGAATCCCTTGCACTCGATCATCCCCAGCGCTTCCACGGTCGAGCTGGCCATCAGCAAGGCCCCTTTCGTTCGGTCAATCGGTCGGGATCAAGGTAAAATCACTCAAGTC
>JAJYCH010000869.1 GCA_021778575.1 Planctomycetota bacterium | reverse complement strand
AGCTTCGCGGCGGCTTCCTCGATTACGGGTTGCATGGCCAGGAGGGCCGATTCTCGCTCGGACTGGGCCTGCTGGACGTCGGGGATGATCCTCGACCAGCGGTCGTAGGTCAGGTTCGAGACGACGTTCCAGACCCACCAGGCCGAGTCGAACGAGAACTTCTTGTAGTCGCCGATCGTGTAAGGCTCGGGCAATGTGTCGATGTTGCAGTAAAGCGGCGTGAAGCATGAGGTCGACGCCTCGTCAGGAGTGAACCAGGTCACTCCGCCCACGGCGTCGGGGAGAGTTTTCCGGCTCTGCGAGACGGTGACGAAGCCCGCCTGCTGCGTCGAGATCGGCCGCTCCCACATGTAAGGTTTGCCGTCGACCGAAAAGTTGAGGTCGCGGAACCGGATCGGGCTGCCGAACGGACCGGCGTCGATCCCCTTGGTCATATCATACGGCGTCCCCTCGTAATGGTCGCGCATCAGGGCCATCACGTCTTGAACCGCGAGGGGTTTGTCGGGCTTGATGAACAGCGGGTAATCCTCGGCCCCATCGATCCCACGGAACCAGCCGTCGGAGTAGTTCTGGCTCGGTGCCGACCGTCGATAGATGCTCCAGACCCGACCGGCGCAGGCTCGTTTCTGCGAGGCGCCGATATTGGGATGATAGGCGTCTCGATAGCTGAATGGCTTGCCCGATTCCGGCTTGTAGAAGCCTTTCTCGATCGCAAACTTGACCACGTCGGCGGAATAGATCCAGTTGGCGGGATCGTCGACCGGGAACGTGGTGATCCTCGACAGGTTGGCATGGGCGGTGATGCAGCCGTCGGGAACCCTGGCGGCGACCCAGACGATCCCCTTCGCGCCCGGGCCTTTGCCGATCAGTTCCATCAGCCAGGCTTCATTCTTGTCGGCGATCGAGAACGTCTCGCCACTGCTCCCGTAGCCGAATTCGTTGGCAAGCTGGTCGATGATCTTGATCGCGTCGCGTGCGGAAGTAGCTCGCTGGAGGGTCAACGAGATCAGGGCGTCGTAGTCAATCTGCCCCTTGCGGTCGACCAGCTCGCGACGGCCGCCGGTGGTGGTCTCGCCGATCGAGACCTGGTTCTCGTTCATCAGGCCGACGACCGTGTAAGTCCGAGCGATCTGAGGGATCTGGCCGTTGACCTTGTCATTTTCCCACCCTTTCACATCAACCATCGACCCGACGGGATGGGTGCCGCCGGCAACCCGCAGGAGCCGGGGCAAGAACGGAGCATCGGCCGAGTAGGTGACAAAGACCGACCCGTCCTTCGAGGCCCCTCGGCTGACCAGGATGCTGGTGCAAGCCTGGCTCAAGCTCGGGCTGGCCACCATCACACCGACCAACACCCAACCGACCCATCGCCGAAGCTTCATCATGGAATCTCCCCGGACGTCTCGGACTCGCGGTTTCCCTGGTCAAGGGAGCATAATCGTCCCGGGTGAACGGGGCAACCGGGGCCTCGCCATTCCTGTCGGGTGAGCGAAGCCGCGTCACGCGATTGTCCAGATCGAAGCCCAGACCAGATAAATCCGCCGGTGGAGCTTCCACCGCCAGGGCGCTGGAACCTCGATCCCGGCGATCTTCGAGCCCAGGACCGGATCTCGGCGGAGCAGGTTCAGCACCTTGGTCGGATTCATCCCCCGGATCGTGCCCCCTTTTTCCGACAGGTCGTTCAGGTACCCGGCCAGGGCGGAATCGGGCACCTTGAGTAGCTCGGGAACCCGGTCGGAGTTGACGACATCGCTGATCAGGACCACCCGACCGCCCGGTCGAGCGAGCCTGGCGAGAAGTCGAAGGTGACCGAGCCGGATGGCGGCCACCGTCTCGTCAAGCTGCGGGTGTTGATCGCCGAGCGACTCGAACGCATTGCCGACGATCTGGCTGAGCAGACAGGTCGAGGCCACGACATCGAAAGGGCAGGGGAGCGCCAGCGGAACCCGACGACTGGGCCAGTCAACCAGCGCTTCGAGATCCCCCGGCGCGACCCGATCGAGCGGCGACCAGCGAGCAAACGTATCAATCATTGCCGTGACGTCAAGGCCGCCGTGGAGCAAGAGCCGAGGCTCGTGGCCTTGCCCCTGACGGAACGCTCCGCCTTCGAGCGCCCGAGGGTCCAGATCGACCAGATGAACCTCGCGCTGGGCTTCGAGAAGGGCGGGAAGGTCGAGGTCGTTGGTATTCCCGGCTCCGAGGACGCAAAGTCGCGAAATCGCACCCGACTGGCCCGCCCCGAGCAATGCCGAGACCTGGGTCCGGTGTTCCTCGAAGCCTGCCCACTGGTCGCGGCTTCCCGCGTTGAAGCGGACTTGTCGGGATCGGGGATCGTCCAAGAGGCTGCCTCATCCTTCTTCAAGGGAAATCGGGGGATTGTCGGAAGTCGGTGCTGGACCAACTGGTTTACCTGATCCGGGTGCCGGTTGTCATCGGGCGGCCGAGGTTCAGCCACGGCGATCTCGGGAAGATTCGCGAGGCGGAGGCCGGTGTACCGCAATTTTCTGGGGACCTCGGACGGATTTGACCTCTGGAGTGCGAGAGC
>JAJYCH010000868.1 GCA_021778575.1 Planctomycetota bacterium | reverse complement strand
TTGTCAGGATAGAGGCGACTGGGCAAACCTGGTTGCAAATTGAAGACCTTTCAAATTTAACAGATCAGGAAAAATAGGCAACCAGTTATGACTGGTCTTCTTCGGCAGATTTCGCCCAAGATTCAGGTTATGACGACGGGGCAGGCTCTTGCCGGTCAGACCAAGTTGGGTTGCAATCGAGAATCGGCCAGATGGTAGTCTCCGGTCAATCGTGTCGAGGTTCGATCATGCGGGTGATGTCTGTTGTTCTGTCCACTTGGGTCTGCCTGCTCGGTCTGTCCGTCGAGGGGGCTCAGGAACCGGCCGATCCGTCGGTCCTGACGCTGGAACGGATCTTCTCGCAAGGGGATTTTCATGCCGACGGATTTGGTCCGGCGCGGTGGTTGAAAGATGGTTCGGGTTACACCACGCTGGAGCCCTCGGCCGAAGGACCGGGCCGAGACCTGGTGAAATACGACCCGGCCAGCGGCCGCCGCGACGTTCTGATCGCCGCCGCTCGCCTCAAGCCCACCCCCAACGACCAGCCCCTGGGGATCGACGATTATTCCTGGTCCGACGCGGGAGACGCGCTTCTTCTCTTCACCAACACCAGGCGCGTCTGGCGGCTCAACACCCGAGGCGACTACTGGGTCTTTCATCGACCGACCGGCAAGCTTCAAAAGATCGGCGGCGATGTCCCTGAGGCGTCGCTGCTGTTCGCCAAATTCTCGCCCGATGGCGGCCGAGTGGCTTACGTCCGGGACAATAACCTGTATGTTCAGAACCTCGCCGACGGAACAATCACCAGCTTGACGACCGACGGGTCGGCCAATCGGATCAACGGGACGTTTGACTGGGTCTACGAGGAGGAATTCTTCCTGCGTGATGGCTACCGCTGGAGTCCTGATGGGAAGTCGATTGCCTACTGGCAGATCGACACGACCGGGATGAGCGACTATGTCCTGGTCAACACAACCGACCAGCTCTACCCCAAGCTCACCACGATCCGCTATCCGAAGGTCGGCCAGACCAACCCATCCTGCCGGGTCGGAGTTGTCCCGGCTTCCGGTGGACCCACGCGCTGGATGGAGGTTCCGGGTGATCCCCGCAACAATTACATAGCCCGGATGGAGTGGGCGGCCAGTTCGACCGAGTTGGTTCTGCAACACCTCAACCGACTTCAGAACCGCGACGAGGTGATGCTCGCCGACGTTCAGACCGGCCAGACCCGGACCGTTCTCGACGAGCGAGAGGCGACCTGGGTCGAGGTGGTTGACGACCTGACCTGGGTTGACGATGGCAAGCGATTTACCTGGATCAGCGAACGCGACGGCTGGCGACACCTTTACCTCGTTCCTCGCGAAGGAGGGGAGCCGCGACTGGTCACTCCGGGCGATTACGACGTGATCGACCTCGTCCGGGCCGACGTGACGACGAACCAGGTCGACTTCATCGCTTCGCCCGACGATCCCAAGGCGCGTTACCTGTTCCGCGGGTCGCTCGATGGCTCGACCCCTGCTCGACGGCTCACCCCGGCCGATGAGCGGGGCACGCATTCGTACCAGGTCTCGCCCGACGGCCGCTGGGCGATCCATACGTATTCAAACATCGAAAAACCGCCGGTGATCGACCTGGTGAGCTTACCCGACCACAAGGTGGTCCGGACGTTCGTCGATAACGCGAACCTCAAGGCCCGGATCAATCAATTGAAGGGCAAGCCGCCGGAATTCTTTCGGGTCAAGATCGAGGATGGAACCGAGCTGGATGGCTGGGTCGTCAAGCCACCCGACTTTGAGCCCTCGAAGTCTTACCCGCTCCTGGTCCACGTTTACGGCGAACCGGCGGGACAGACGGTGCTCGACCGCTGGGGCGGGACGAACGAACTCTGGCATCGCTTTCTGGCCCAGCACGGGATCGTGGTGGCAAGCGTCGATAATCGCGGCACACCGAGCCCCCGAGGACGCGCCTGGCGAAAAAGTATCTACGGTCAAATCGGTATACTGGCCTCGAAAGACCAGGCCGAGGCGGTCCGGGGACTGGAGAAGCGCTGGTCGTTCATCGACCCGAAGCGGGTGGGTGTCTGGGGGTGGAGTGGCGGTGGTTCCATGAGCTTGAACGCGATCTTTCGCTATCCCGACCTCTACCAGACTGCCGTCGCGGTTGCCTTCATCAGTGACCAGAAGCTCTACGACACGATTTATCAGGAACGCTACATGGGATTGCCGGACGGCAACCCGATCGGCTATCGCGACGGATCGCCGATCACCTTTGCCGCTGGACTGAAAGGAAATCTGCTCCTCATTCACGGCACCGGCGACGACAACTGTCATTACCAGAGTTGCGAGCGGTTGATCGACCGGCTGGTGGCCTTGAATAAACCTTTTTCGATGCTAGCCTACCCGAATCGAACGCATTCGATTAGCGAAGGCAAGAATACGTCACGGCATCTTTATGAATCGATGACTCGTTTCCTGCTTCAGAATCTCAAACCCTGACAACCGTGACCACCCTTGAAATGTTGACCCAAGGGCGCTGGACGCGAGGGGTTTCCGACGTATGATTGATATG
>JAJYCH010000867.1 GCA_021778575.1 Planctomycetota bacterium | reverse complement strand
ACCACGCCAACGAGGTGGCCGGTGTCGCGGAAAAACGTGTTCATGATCGCCAGCACCAGTCCCAGACCAAGTGCAAACGTCGTGAACAACACGATCACCACCGGCAAGAGAACCATCGGTGGTGCGATCCGTGGTCCGAGCAAGAACAGCAACAGGTAAAGCGCGACCAGCGAGAGCACGAAGGTCGTCAGGTTGAGCAAGACCTTGGCAAGCGGAAAAATCAGTTTGGGCAGGTAAATCTTGCGGATCAACCCCTCATTCTGCACGATGCAAGTCGAGCAATCGGTCAGGCATCCCGAGAATAAACTCCAGGGCACCTGGCCGGCGAAGAGGTAGATCGCGAACTGCTTCCAGTCTCCCCCAGCCCCGTACATCTGAGAGAAAACCATGGTTAACGTCGCCATCATCAGGATCGGGTTGATGAGGGTCCAGAGGAACCCCAGAACCGATCGGTGATAGCGAATCCGAAGCTCTTGCGAGACCATGTTCTGGAGCACTGGCCAGAATTTCGCGAGTTCACGGACGTCCCGACCGACGACCGAAATCCACCGAGCCGGCCCGTTGGAGGAGCGCGGTTGGGGGAAAAACTCCGCGTGCGGGATCGAGGGACGTGTTCGGACGTTGTTCATCGTGCCTCATCCATGAGACTCATCGCGGGGGCTCAATGCACGATCAAGCCCCGTGCCGGCCAGTGACGGCAGACTTCTTTACGATGTTTTGGAAATTACCGAAAGTCCAAAGTCGAGTCGCATTGATCGGGCTCGACAAAAAAGTGGGGTCGAGCCAGCCCGTTTGATTCTTTGTCCATCGGCGAAAGGACGTCGACCACTTCAGTCGCTCTCGGGATGACGATCCAGCGTCCGGGCCGCGATCCTGGTGCCCATCCGCAGTTTCTGATCTCCCGAGAGATGTTTGATGTACGACGACTTCGCGGCGTTGAGCCAGCGAATCTCACGTCCTTCGTAGCTGATCACGACCCGGGTCAATGTCGGGCCAGGATGAGCGATCGCACCGGCCACTCCGCCGGGAAGCTCGGCATTCTGACAGATCACGTTGTAAGCCAGGCCCATCGCGGCGGCATAAGCCGCGAAATCAACCCGGGCGAGTTCGGTCGCCGTGGTCCGTCGGAAGGTCGGCTCCTGAAGCATCTGCATGTAGTGATAGGCACCGTCATCGAGCACGAAAAACTTGACCGGGAGACCGGCTCGCGCAGCCGTCGACATTTCCAGCCCGGACATCAAGAAACAGCCATCGCCCGAGATCGCCGCGACCGTCCGGTCGGGCCGGACCTTTTGAGCTCCCAGAGCCGCAGGAATCGCCCAGCCCATGCTCTGGTTGTTGGCCGGAGTAAAATAACGCCGAGGTCCGCTGAGCTCGATCGCTTCGGACGCCCAATGCGTGGATGCAGTGACATCGACGAAGATCAACTCGTCCGGTCCCAGGCAGGCTCGAAGCTGGAGCAGGAAGGCCATCGGGTCGACCCCGTTGGTAATCTGGACCTTCGCGTTCTCCCGCCGATCGACTTCTCGAAAATGAGCGATGCGCTTGACCATCCCGGGATTGGGCGGTCGGCGGACCAGCGAGGCATCCTGAACCAGGCGATCAAAGAACAGCCGAGAATCGGCGTTCACACCCACGCAGGCCGGAACGACCCGGCCGATATTCGCCGCGCTGGCGTCGACGTGAATCACCTTGTCATGTCGAGGGATCGCATAGCTAGCGGTCGAGTTCTCGGAGTATTTCACGCCCACGGCCAGGACGATATCGACTTCCTTGAACGCCTTCTCCGCCGCTCGGGTTCCCTGCGCTCCATAACCCCAGCCGACCGAGAGCGGATGCTGATCGGGGATCGCCCCTTTCCCGCTGACCGAGGTCGCGACCGGAGCTTGCAGGATCTCCGCCGCGCAGGCCAGCGCAGGCCCGACATCGAGACACCCCATCCCGGCATAAATCCCCACTCTCGATCGTCGATCCGACAGGACGCCGATCGCCCGATGGTATGCCGGCTCATCAAAAGCGACGGGGTAGGGGGGAGGCGCGACCTCGTCGTACTCCCAGACTTCGTTCAGGAAGTTGAAGGGGAGAACCACGGCCACCGGTCCCGGCTCGCCACAGCGGGCCATCCGGAACGCTTCATGGATCACGTGCGGGATCTGCGCCTGGTGATGGATCTCGTAGACCGCTTTACAGATTGGCCGCAGGACTGCCGCGTTCGGGGTCGAGTGAACCTGGAAGGCGTTTGCTCCGGGTCGTCGATCGATATCGGTGATCAGCCCCACGATCGGCACGCTATCAAGCAGCGCCTCGCCGATTCCGGTCAGCGAGTTTGTCATTCCCGGACCCGGGACGACGCTGAACACCCCGACTCCTCCCGTAACTCGGGCCGACGCATCGGCCATCACGCTCGCCGAGGCCTCGTTCGTCACCAGCAGGTACGGCATCCCCGCCGACTTCATGGCGTCCCAGAACTCGTTATTCTGAGCACCGGGAACGCCGAACACACAAGGGACACACTCGACGCAAAGCGCGGCGACGGCGGCCTTCGCGCC
>JAJYCH010000866.1 GCA_021778575.1 Planctomycetota bacterium | reverse complement strand
TTCCGATCTTCAGAAATCCCCCTTGCGAATGGCCGCCGACGAAATAATGGGCGATCGGATACGTGTTCTTCAGATCATCCATTGCCTCGCTCACCAGAGCGGGGCTTTCGCGATCGGTTCCGGGAAATCCGCCGAAGGTAGTGCGTCCGACGTAGTTCACATAGCTGTAATTGAACGCAAGATAATCTTTGGTAATATTCGATGGGATCTCGCCGTTGATCCCGAGCAAAATGTAGTCGCGGGCGATGTCGGGCCAGGTTGCCGCAATTGTGTTCACGTAAGCTTTGCCACTCATGTTTGACCCATGGAGGATCAAGATGGTCGGCCACTGCTTGGGGTCGCCCGGTTTGTAGTCGTCGGGAGCCCGGACGCTGTACGTGAGCAGATTTGTGGTCGAGCCATCGAGGATCTGACCGGCGACGAGCGGGACGTGCTTGACGTATTCGTCGGCCTTTCGCCCGTTCCAGGCGTACCAGGCGGCCATGCCGTCGGTTCCTCCGGCGCCGGTCAGTTTGGTGCCGGTCTCGTCGAGGTCGAACCAGCCGGGGCCGGACCGAAACGCCTGGACCTTGAAGTCGAGATGTCGGCCCGTCGCGGTCCCTTCGAGGCTCGAAGTCCCCCGGAGCGCGTACTGCCCCTTGATCTTCGACCCATCGGCGGTCAGCTCCATCAGCCCAAGATCGGTCAGCCAGAGACCGGCGAAATGGGCATCCTGGGCCGAAGCGGCGCTCGGGTCGGGCCTCCAACCGTTCCAGACGCCCCGGTTGCCGTTGCTGGCGACGAACGTCCCGGTGAACGAGTTTCCCTTGAGCGCGATGGTCCAGGTCGCATCGACATGAATATTCCCTTCGTCATAACCGAAGGTCAGCTTATTCCCATCGAGCCGTCCCGTCAGGTCGAACGCCGACGAGACTTTCCCCTTCACCTGCGCCGCCTGGGGCGGGTCGAGCTGGACCGTGCCAAAGGTGGTTCGCCACTCGCCAGCCACGCGCATCGGATCATCGGCGCCAAGACCCACACTCGCCGAGAAACAAAACGCGATCAACGTCCAGAATCGAGTCATATGTCGGCCTCACAAGAAAGGCGTTACCCTCGGCCACGGCAGGCCGGCAATGGCTCCAATATGATGGTGCGAGTGGAGGCTGTCCAATACAATCCGCGAGGAGTGCGCAAAAAGATTGCAAAGTCTATCGACATGCGTAGGGTCCGCTGTGCGGACCGTCGGTTCGCGAGCTTGCTGTAGGGTCCGCTGTTCGGACCGTCGGTTCGATCGTCGCATCAGGAACAATTTTCGATCAGACGACATCTCCAAAACACGGTCCGCACAGCGGACCCTACGCGGTGATTTCGGGTCATTCCGGGAAAATTGTGCTTATCCCGTCGGCTTCAACCGGAATATCAAGACGATCCTTTTAGATCGATTGTCCCGAGTTCCGGAGATGGCCCGATGTATGTCAGTGAAGCTCGATTGGAAGCGAACCGGCGGAATGCTCAGCGGAGTACAGGCCCGAAGACCGCCGAGGGGAAAGAACGCTCGCGTGCTAATGCTCTCAAGCATGGCCTTTGTTCGTCCGTCGTCGTGGCTGAGGATGCTCAGGCGATTGCCGAGCGGACCGAACAATTTTTCAAGACTCTTCGACCGCAAAATCATTATCATTGCTGGATTGTTACCGAGATCGCTCTCTGTACGCTTCAGATCGATCGGTCCGAACGGATGCAGCGCCGGTCTCGCGACAAGGTCGCACTTCGGGCCGAATTGACCTGGGATGACGACCGACGGCTCGATGCGATGCTCCTGGGCCGGACCCTCGCCAATCGCCCCGATGTTGTCGTCGAACAACTACGCAAAAACGTTCAAGGATGCGAGTGGTTGATGAGCCGATGGGCAATGCTCAAGTATACGGCTGATGTTGACAAGAAATGGACAGCCGAGCAAACGTCGCTGGCGTTCGATTTGCTGGGCACTCCGCACGACTTCCGGGTCGGCAAAAACCCGGGCGATGGGCTCGATTTTGAGGGGAATCTGGTCGAAGCCGGCGGCGATCCGGCCGAGGTCGCCCGCCGACAGATCGCCGACCTGAAACAGCGCCGCGAAGTGGTCGAGCCGCTCGACGAGGTCAATCGCGCCCTGACCATCGCCGACCTGGGCGACGAGACCGACCCCGAACTGAAGCGGGTTCGTCGATATGAAGGAATGCTCCATTCTCGAATCCGTTGGCTGACTCGCGAGCTACGCTATCAGTCGCCGCACGAGGAACCGCTTCGAGGTCTCCAGCGCCACTGGATGGGCGATCCCGAGATCACCGCGACGGCCGAATTTCTGCCGGAACCCGCGCCCCTTCCGACGCCCGAGCCGCTGCCGATCCCCGCGATCGAGCCTGAACCGATGGTCCTCGGGCCGTGCGATCAGCCGCCGTTCGACCTTGAACCGGACGAGTTTCCCGCGCCCGGAGCGACGGCGGACATCCCGGCGATCCTGAAGAGTCGCCGCCAGAAGAAACTGAAAAAGGCCGAAGCCCGACGTGTCTCCCAGCGCCGGAAGGTCGAAA
>JAJYCH010000060.1 GCA_021778575.1 Planctomycetota bacterium | reverse complement strand
TTTTTCGCAAGAAGTAGACCAGAGCCCACGACTCGGCATAAAGGTCGCGCCGATAACCGTGGCCAAAACCGGTGTCCTTCAGCAATGGAACAAGTCGAGGGAGCGGTCGAATGGTCCGCCAGTTGGGCAATCGCCGATCGTTGACCCGACCGAACCCCGCCCACCGCCCGCCTCGAACGACCTCGAACTGAGCGGCCAGCCCTTCGTGAAGCCAGAACGGCAAGGAATCGACCCGACTGGCCAGGTCGGTCTCGGCCGTCAGGAGATGAACCATCTCGTGGGCGGCGATCCCGAGGTCGGTGCCTCGCCAGTCGAGGTCGAGCAAGAGATCCTGTCGCGCGAGGTCCGACGCCGGCGCACCGTTACGCTTGCGGTTGGCAATCGCTCGTCGGCCGGTCTTTTGCTCCTCGCCGCTCCTCGTATCGTATGCGAAGACCGCGCGAAGGTTGGGGTGATAGTAGCCCTGGGTATCGACGAACGGGCTGGCCTCGACCGTCTTGAGAAAGTGGACATAATCGCGCTGCTCGGCGAAGTAAACCGAGACCAGGCGGTGCCCCGGGGTGGAAAGCTCAAGCCCTTGCGCGGCGAAGCTGACCAGAAAGGTCTGGACGACCCGTTCGAGGACTTCGAGTCGTTCCTTCGCCTCGCCATCGCTGGTTTGATGCAGGAGCAGGACGTGGGCTGATCGAGCCTCGCGGAACTTGAGCGGACGGAGCCGGGCGCGGATCGGGTCGAGATCGGGGTCGGGGCAGGGGGCCTTCAGCCCGTCGATCGCCGCCAGAGCCCGGAGCGTGGGCGAATGATCCCAGGAGCGCGGTCTGAGTTCCTCAAGAGCGCCAAGGGCCTCCGGGGTCAGGCCGTTTTCGAGTGCCCACCAGGCCGCGGCGAACCGAGCCTCGACCGTCCCGGCCTTGTCGGCCTCGGCCTTGCGATTCTGCCACTCGGTCTCGACGGACGGAGCCGGCACGATGGCCAGGAAGTCGCTTCGAGGAAACGACCGTGGACCGCCGGGGGTCTCGATCACGACCGCCTCCCCCTCGACCTTCGAGGAGAGCTGTGCTTCTCCCCCTTTGGCGAAGTAGATCAGGTCGGCCACCCCGCCGGCAGGGAGCAGCAGGCAGGCCAGTCCGGCAACGAGCAGGCTCCGGGTCATCGAACCACTCCCTTCCTTCGAGTCCCGCTTCGACCGTGGTCGACCGATGCGGGCTCTCCGGGGAGTTTCGGAATCTCGGAGCCGTTTCACCAGCGAAAAGCCGCAAGATCAGGGATTCGTGGATTTCGGAGCGGCTGATTTCTCGACTTCACCACCGGTTCCCTGAAGGAACTGCTGGATCGAGCGGATCGACCTCGCGTCCTCGGCGGTGGCTCCAGGACCTTGTAACTTGTTGTCGCCGTTATGGTAACGATGGCACTCGGTGCAATCGAACGAGACGCCTCCGCTCGACTTTCCGGTCGAACCCATGCCCAGCCAGCCGCCGCCGGTCGAGGCCGGGGCGTGGCACTGGACGCAGTTCTCGATCCCGGGGTTGAGATAGTCGGTCGCGACCCACGAGGCATCCTTGACCGGTGTCTTCCCGTCCGCCTCGAAGGCATAGGATTTCGCGTGGCAGTCGCGACACGAGACCCCTCGGTGCGCGGTGTGATCGAACGCGGCGTGGGTGAACCAGACCTGCGGGACGTTGGTCGGTTCGACCTTCGAGGGGAAGCCCTGGGCGTCGGCCTTGCCGTAATAATGGCACTCGGCGCAGTTATTGGCGTTGCTGGTCGTCGACGCCGGGTCGTTGCCGGGTCCAGGCTTGATCTCGTCCGGGAAAAGCGATTTCAAGGCGGCCCGGACGAGATCGTCACGCTTCTTCTGGATGGTCAGATCCAGCGCCGACTTGCCGGGAACCTGCGCCCTGGGGACGAAAGAGCTGAGAATCTTGGGATCGTCGGCCAGGATCTGCGCGGAGTAGGCTTGCTTGACGAAGTCGATGACCTGGTCGGGCTGGACCCCGTGCGGGACTTCCAGCGGCCGGTTGTTTCCGAGGACCGTCAAGGTGTGGCAAGCCCGGCACGAACCTTCAAACGTCGAGGGGAGGAAATAACCACCGGAACTTCGGACCGGCAGGGCGACCGCCGCCACGGCGGGATTGGCCGAGCCCTTCACCTCGGTCGAGTCGAGCACATGGCACGACGCGCAATCGAGCTGGACCGCAGCCTGGAGATCGGCTGATTTTTGATACCGGGCTCGTTCGGCGACGATCGGGATATCGCTGATCTTGTAGGGAGTATCGCCGGCTTTCTTGACGATTCCGGGCATCATGTGCCGGGCGTGGCTGAACTTGAGCTTGCTCCGGTCCACCGGGGGCTTGCCGTCGGCGAAGAGCGCGGCCTCGGGACGGAACGGCGGATGGTTGGCCGGTTCGGCGGCGAACTTGATCACGTTCCCGAACTGACGTTCGTCCCTGGGCTTCTTGTCGAGTAGGAGATGAGCGGTCAGATTGGAGTGACAGGAAGTGCATTCGCCATCGATGAGCCGGACGAGCGAGAAGTCGGCCCCCTGGTGGTCGCGATGGCACTGGGCGCAGGTCTTCGAGTCCTCGGGCTTCATCGTCGCGTGGTGCGCCGGGCCGGCGTGACAGGACATGCAGAGCTTGTCGCTCGACCGGTTCTCGACCGACGCCACCGACGAGAAGAGCGGACGGCCGTCGATCGGCTCGAACGGGACGTGGCAGGCGTCACACTTGTTGGCCCAGGCCGCGTGGACCCGGTTGAGCTCGCCGTGATTGGCCCGGAGGCCGTTGAGGTCGGTCGAGGAGTCGCTCGATCCGGTCCAGTTGATTCCGGAGGCGAACCAGGCAATCGACAGCACCGTGGCCAGAACCGAGAGCTGGAGCTTCAGATTCTGAAGTCGGTCGCGCGACTTGAAATAATTCTTGGGAATCCGTCTCCAGCGGTCTTTCCCGGTTTCGCGTTTCATGGCCATGGGATCGTGAGCCTCAGCGATAATACAGGGCCACCCAGATGTGAAAGCCCATCAAGATGACCAACGCGACCGAGAGCGGAAGGTGAACGACAAGCCAGTTATGGAGCCAGAAATGATAGGTCTTCTGGCGATCGAGCTGCCGGCGCTGATCACAGAGGTTTTCGAGAAAATCGACGGCCTCCCGGGCGTCGCGCGGCAGTTTGACGCGGAGTTCCTCGAAGATACCCTGAGCTTTCGACGCCTGGGCCAGTCGAGGCTGAGCCTTTTTCCCTTCAAGCAGGTAAGGCCCGATGCTGTCGCGATAGAGATTCCGGAGCGGTTCGGCCCCCGGCACGGCGACCTTGGGAACCCGGGTGACCAGCACCTTCCCCTGGACGCTGCCGACGGTTTGCACGGCTCCGACCGTCATGTGGGAGATCGGCAGACCGTCCTCGGCTTCGCGTGAATCGACCCTGTCGGCGTCCTCGCCGGGCAGGGGGCCGCAGGTGGTCCGGACCAGTCTCAGACCATCGTCGTGCAGGAACCGGAACATCCGATCGATCTGCGAATGAATCGTCTCGGCGGGAACCTGGTGGAGCATTTTCGACGGCAAGATTTGCTGGAGGATCAAGCCCCAGACGCCCGAGGCGATCACGACCAGAAAGATGACCATCAAAACGGAACTCAGCGGCCCACCCCAGCGGAAACCGCTATGCAGGACCAGCAGAGGGACCGTGACCAGTCCCAGCCAGATGTGCGCGGCCATCCAGGTCTTGACCCGCCCGATCCGCAACCGTCGGAGCTTCTTCCGTCCCCAGAGCGCGAACTCGAAGAGGATCAACAGGCCCCCGACAATCCCGAAAGTCAAACCGGGCGGAGTACTCCCCCCCGGCCATTCCGAAGCCCCCCGGCTCGCCGACCAGAACCAGGCGATCGACCCACCGGCGATGAGCAGAGAGAGGACGATCCAGGGGAAATGACTGGCGAGATTCCTGCGGTCGATCAGCACGAGCCGGCCCCTCGGATCATCACACGTTGGGTCTGGATGACAGGCATGTCAGAACGGACAAGTTATCTAACACCGCCGGAACCGCGTTGTCAACGAAGCGACCGGGTACGCCTCGACCTTTTCGGCGATCTCGATTATCTTCCTTCGATTTAAGACACAAAATGGCGAGATGCGACATCGAGCCGCCGTTTTTCCACGATCGCCGTTAGACCGAACGGAACCGGGTCAACGAAATCGCTCCCAACGGCCGATGAGTAAGAAGAGGATCGCTTTCCTCAAAGGATGAGGGCCGTCGCATGTCAGAGGAACGGATGCCTGACGCCAGGGAAGTGCCGCAGATCGGCCGCGGACGCTGGCCGGTCGGTCTGCTCGGGATGCTCGCGCTGATCGTGGGGGTCGAGTCGTTCCTGATGGCGCACGATGGTGATTTTACCACGCTGGTCGCCAGCAACTGGCGGCTCGAAGGGGCCGCGCCCGCCAAGTTCGCCGCCCGCAACGAGATTCTGTGCTACGGCGACAGCATGGTCAAGTTCGGCATCCAGCCCAAGATCCTCGGCGAGAAACTCGGCAAGAAGACTTACAACTTCGCACTGTATTGCGGCTCGGCCGCGAGCAGTTACTACATGCTCAAGCGTTCGTTCGACTCTGGTGCCAAGCCCGCCGCCGTCATCGTCGACTTTCAGCCCGAGCTGATCATGGGCAACTCAATGAACATTCTCAGCCGGGTCTATCCCGAATTGCTCAGCTTTGGCGAACTCGCCGAAATGTGCTGGAAGGCCAAAGACCCCAATCATTTCGGTGAATTCGTGGTCTGCAAGATCCTCCCCTCGGCACGGAAACGGTTCGAGATTCGCGAGAGCTTCAATGCGGCGACCCAGGGGCAGTCGGTCTCGGTCAAGGAAAAGCTGCTCGCCTCCGAACGGAACTGGCGCGTCAATCGCGGCGCGGAAGTCCTCTCCAAATATCCCTATTTCGATGGCCAGGTTCCCACCACGGGCGCCTATCCCGCCATGTTCTGGACCCCCTGGTTCGTCGAGCCGCTTAACGAACAATATGTCGAGAAGTTCTTGAAGCTCGCCCGGTCACGCAATGTCCCCGTCTTCTGGACTCTCCAGCCCAACGCCCCCGCCGTCGACGCCCAGCGCGAACAGATCGGCTATAACGCCCAGTACGAAGCGTACGTCAGGAAATGCCAGGCCCGCTTCGACAATCTGGTCGTGATCGACGGCCGGCATGTCAATTATCCCAAGGAACTCTTCACCGACCCTGTTCACCTCGACAAGGATGGAGCAACCGCCTGCACCCTGGGCGTGGCCGAGGTGATGAAGGCTCGCCTGATCGATCACCAGGACGGACCGCGCTGGGTCGCCTTGCCCGACCATCGCAACGAACCGAGAAGCATTCCGCTCGAAGACGCCATGGAATCGAGCCTGGCGATCAAGGCGGAACAGGCGAAGGTTCGACGCTGAGTGGAGTTGCGGGCGAGATCACCAGTTTATTTGGATCTTAAGCGGCTCGAAAATTGGCATGCACTTCGGAATCCAGAAAAACGCAATGTCCGATAATGGGTCTTATGTTCGAAAACTGGATGCCGACTTCTCGGTTTATCCAAACCACTCGGGACTGACCACCCAACCATCATGACCGACGCGGCAACGACCATTGCTCAGCTCAAGGAACTCGTCCTGGCGTTCTCGCAGGAACGAGACTGGGAGCCGTTCCATCATCCCAAGGATCTCGGGGTTGCTCTCGCCAGCGAGGTTGGCGAACTGCTCGACCATTTCCGTTACAAGTCGAACGAACAGATCGAGCGGGATCTGGGGCAACCCACTACGCACCGCGAGGTTTCTCACGAGCTTGCCGACTGTCTCTGGGTGATCCTCCGGTTGGCTGATGTTTGCCAGGTCGATCTTTCGTCGAGTCTGCTCGAAAAAGTGCAACTGGCGGCACTGAAGTATCCGGTCGAGCAATCGCGAGGTCGAGCCGACAAATACACCGCGTACCAACCCACCGATCCGCCCGAGTGATTGGGTCGCCGATCACCGCGTCCTTCCCCGGGGCTGGTCGGTCGTTACAATGGGCTCCATGAACGTCATCGTCGTCGTCTGCAATGGGCTTCATCTGGGTTTCCTGGGCGCTTACGGCAATAGCTGGATCGAGACCCCCAATCTCGACCGGCTGGCGACCGAGGGAGTCGTCTTTGACCATCATTTTCCCGAAAACCTGACCACGCTGCCGACCCGTCGAAGCTGGTGGACCGGGCGTTATGGATTTCCTGATCCGGAATCGGGCTGGACCGCACTTCGCCACGACGAGACGATCTTGCCCGATCTGCTCTGGAACCAGGGCGTGACCTCGGCCCTGATCTCCGACGTCCCCCTGCTCCGTGATGCAACTCAAGGATTCGGAAGAGGTTGGGACGAAGTGATCTGGATTCGCGGCCAGGGATACGACCCGCTCGTCCCGCCCGAAGACCCTCGAACGCGCCGGATCAAGATCGCCGATGAGCCGGGGCTCCGTCTTCCCGACGCCGACGACCCGGACCATGATCTCTGGAAGGGCCGCTGGGAACAGTTCCTCCGCAATCGGGCCGTTCTGAAGACGGAAGTCGAAGAAAACACGGGAGTTGCGCGAACGGTCCGGGCGGCCGTCGACTGGCTCGATCGTCACCAGGCTGATCCGTTGCCATTCTTGCTCTGGCTCGACCTGTTCAGCCCCCACGGTCCGTGGGACCCCCCTCAGCCCTATCGCGACCAGTACGCGGCGGCCGAGCCCGACGAGTTCGAGGCCGGTGAGGAAGGGGATTTGATCGAGGATGACGACGAGACAACGCTGGAGGAAGTCCGTGTCCTGATTGATGTTCCGGCCGGAGCCGTTGGCGATGTCTTGACCGAGGAAGAACTTCTCAGGCTCCGGC
This sequence comes from Planctomycetota bacterium, assembly GCA_021778575.1. Lineage (GTDB taxonomy): Bacteria > Planctomycetota > Planctomycetia > Isosphaerales > Isosphaeraceae > Tundrisphaera. The sequence goes on along the minus strand of JAJYCH010000060.1, from coordinate 5,382 downwards.
GGACCTACGCGGGGACCGTGACGCTGGTCGACCGCTGGCTCGGCGAGCTGTTCGACTCGCTCAAGGCGTCCGGGCGGCTTGAGGACACGCTCGTCGTCTTCACGGCGGACCAGGGAGAACCGCTCGGCGAGCATGGCTACGTCCGACGATTTCGCCCATGGCTCTATGAGGAACTGATCCATACCCCGTTGATCGTCCGGATGCCGAAAGGCGAGCAAGGCGGGTCGCGTCGCCAGGCGATCGTGCAGACGGTTGACCTCTTACCGACCATCCTCGCGGCGCTCGGGCTCCCTCCGAGCGACCAGGCCCACGGTCACGACCTTTTGCCGGTCATTCGCGGCGAGCAAGCGAAGGTTCGTGACTATGCCTGCCTGGGAATGGACGTCGAGGAATTCGCGATCCGGACGCATCTCTGGCATCTGATCGTCCCCATCGAGGTAGACCCCGACGAGCCCCGTGCCCCTGAGCTTTATCGGAAACCCGAGGATCGCTGGGACCAGAACGACGTTGCCGCCGAGAACCCGGACGTGGCCGACCAACTGGAACTGACCCTCCGACGGTTCGTCGAGGCCGTCAAACGAGACGCGATCGACGACCTCCCACCACTCAGGGACGTCGACCGGACGGGTGACAGTCAGTAACACAAAATTTGACGGGCAGGGGGGATCGGTCGAGATCGATCCCCCCTGCCCCGTCGTGATCCTTGCTTCAGTCCTGCGACAAATCAATGAGGGGCAGCCGTGGGCGGGTCGGCGTATTCGCCGAGCTTGCAGACCTTGCGGACGAGCCGTCGGAGGCAAGGACGCTGCCAGGTTGTCTCCGAGGCTGAAGTCGCGCCCGACTGCGCCGAAGGCGTGGCCTGAGGCGATGGCCGTGACAACGAGGTCGGGACCGGTTGCGATTGTGCGGTCGGCTTGATGATGGGACGAGGAATCGACTGGGCCGTCGGTCGCGGGACCGACTGGGCCGTTGGTCGCGGGACCGATTGCGACGAGGCATAAACCCGTTCGATCGAATGCTTCTTGAACCCGACGGCCTGCTGCGCGACGACAATCGACGCGTAGGAGGCCGGGACGGTCGGCTCCGGCAATCCCGGCGGAAGGCTCGGATTGATTGGGTTCGTCACGGCTTTGACGGCCTTGGCGTCCGCCAGAGGGTCCGGTGCCTTCGGAGCATCCGCCGTGCTGCCGGCGGGTGTCTGTGCGAGCGACGGAACCGTCTCGGAATTCGCGGGTTTCGCCGAATCTTGGGGGTTAACTGCGGGAACATCGGGCATCTGGTTGACGACGGCGACGGGTTGACTTCCCGGCTCGTTGGCGGTCGGTAGCGGATTGACGTCTTCCGAGACAGGTTTCATCGGACCCGAGCCCAGGACGGGGAGTTCCGAGGCAGGCTTGGCCGAGGTTGAGTCGGCGGTGGAACCCGACTCTGTTGCTTTCGCCGGGCCGACAATCGGTTCTTCGGCTCCGGCCGGATTGACGGCGGCGTCGGTCGCGCCCTTTGGACTGGGAACTTGCAGGGCGACCGGGAGCGTGGCCGGGTCGAGAATCGGCTGATTCAGGCCCGCCCGGGCGTCGGTCATGTAATTGGTGGGAGCCGGGGGCGCCGCCGGAGTGCTGCTCGGACGGAGCCCGAACCAGGTCGGCCGATAACGGGCCAGAACTTTGGGCGACTCGGCCGGGGGCCGCTGCAACCCGGGGAAGTACTTTGCCAGCCCCGCCGGTTTTTGAGCGGCGTGGAAGACATCATCCTCCACCGGCACGGCGGCCGGTGAGGTGTTGGCCACGGTTCGTTGCGGTGGAGCCGGAGCCTGGTTCCATGCCTGGGAACCCAGACTCGGCCCGCCATCCATCCGCGAAGTCGCCGCGCAGCCCGACAATCCGGCCACGAACGACAGCACCACAAGACCTAATCCATATCGCATGGCGAATCCCTCCGCCCAGCGCCTTCGACCTCTCGACCCGGTCCTCCCGGTCACCGTCGGCGCGATCCATCAGTAGGGATCGGAGAGAAAGCCGGTGGGATACGTCGAATCCGGCAAGCTGGGAAGATCGGGATAATCAGAATTGATTTCTTCCGGAAAACCCCACCGATCCGCGAACTCGACCGTAGAAAGAGAAAGAGGACTCGGAAGGGTGTGGAATCGCGGTCGGCCGAGCCCGCTTCGTCCCCACGTCCGTGCTCCAACGATCCTGTTCCTGGGAGTTCGATTCGATGGTATTGCTCACGACGGATAGAGCCGCGAAGTTCCTGTCCTCTCCACTTCTCGCCGGGATCGAGGAGGGCGCGCGGATCGCGGTCTTTCACCGGCTGATCGAGCACCCCGTCGCCGACGGAGCCCCCCTGCTCGTCCAGGGACGACCGAACGACCAGCTCTGGTTCGTCCTTGATGGTACGGTCGCGATCGAACGGACGACGGCGAATGGACCGACCGATCGCCTCGCCTCGATGACCGCTCCGGCGATCTTCGGGACGACGACCTTTTTTCGGTCGACGAACCCGACCGCCACGATCCGGGCGACCTCCAAACTGACCGTCTGGACTCTCGATCGGGCCGGTCACGAGGACCTTCGCCGCGACGAGCCCCGTGCTGCCGAAGCTCTGGCTCTGGCGGTCCTTCGGGTCCTTTCCGAACGATTCGATCTCCTCGACGAACGGATCACCGAGTTGATGGCCGAACACGGTGAAGATCACCCGAGAGCCAACGAGTGGGCCAACTTCCGCTCAAGGCTGTTTGAGGACCCTGCCCTCTGAACCCCGAGCAAACCGAGGGGGACCGAGTTCAACCGGCCCCCATTCGCGGAAGTAGACGCGAACTCGCCGGACGAAATTCGGCCGCCAGTGCGGCAACCGGGCGACGTCGATGGCCGCCAATCCTGTTGGATCAGGCGTCCAGCGGACGCTCCGGGTGATTGTCCAGACGGCCGGATCATCGGTCCACCAGATTTCCACGTCGTTTCGGGCTCGAAGTCCCGGCAAGATGAGCCCGCTGATCGGACCGTCGTCCGGGTCGAGCTCGAATTCCAGCATCGAACCCCGGCCACTGGCTCGATAGCTGTCGGGACCGGGAGAAACCATGCGCTCCGAAGGGATGAGTCGCGAGCCGGCCAGGGTCTCGGCAGCGATTTGGGCCTCGGTAAGTCGATAATTCGTCGCGTTGAGCCCGCCAAAGATCGCCTCACGGTCCTCGATCGTCAGTCGGGCGATCAAGCTTGCTCGAACCCGATCCTCCGGACAACCGGTCTGAACGGGTCCCGGGCCGAACAGGTGCAGCATCGGATGGAACGGCCCGCGCTTCGGAAACCAGGGAACTTGTACCGGGTCGATGGCATTTAACGCCTGGATCTGGGTCACTCCCAGCTCGTCGCAGGCGGCTTCGAGTCGCAGCGTCGCGGCGATCGCTCGGGGCTGGTCGGGATAGCGAAATTGTCGATCCGACGCCGCTTGCATGAGTGGATACTGGCCAACCGCCAGCAGACCCGCCAGCGCGACGGCTCCCGCCAGGCTGGAGAACCAGCTCCGGTCGAACCGGCTCACGATGGGTCGGACGCTGGACGCCAGAAGCAGGACCAGACCCAGTTGCGGAAACAGATGATAGCGCTGGATCTCGAAGATCGACAGGTCGCCCGGCCGGGCTCTGGTTGCATAGGTCGCGAGATAACCGCCGACGATCAACGAAAGTCCGCCCAGAATCAGCCCACGGTCACGGGATCGCCAGGCCAGTCCCAGACAGGCTAGCAAACCAGCGATTGAAGCCGCTGCCAGAACGAACCCAGGCACGGTTCGGAGCAGGCTTGCCTGCCCCACCAGGGCCGGAATCAAGAGCCCGGACGGAGCCAGCAGAGTTGCCAGGAGAGCCGCGATCGGGTCGAGGTTCCGGCGGACGCTCGACGAGAGGATCTGGCCGTACGCAAACTGATGACAAATCAAGAGATAGATGGCCGTGCCGATGAGTGGCGCCAGCGACTGAACAAGCCATCGAGCAACCGGTTTGGCTCGATCGACCGTCGCTAACCCCCGGACCGCCGCGATCGGCCCCGCCAGAATTCCGATCGCCGAGAACGCCGGCGCGGCCAGGCTCGCAAGGACCGACCCGGCCAGCCAGCCGACCCGGCTGGTTCGCCCCGAGGCATCTTGTCCGCGAATCACCCCATACCACGCACCGAGCACGGCCAGGGCCGACCACTCGAAGCTGCTTGCCGAGAACCAGAGGACCGTCTCGGCCGACACGGCGGACAGTGCAAAGGCCGCGACGCCAATCAGGGTGACGGTTCGCGATCGAAGCTCGCGCTGGATGACCGAGGCAAGCAGAAGCGTGGTCAAGGTGAAGGCCAGGAAGCAAGAGACCTGATAGGTGAGAGCCACTGTCGAGACCTGCCGACCGGCGGCGATCCAGGCCAGCCGGGAGACGACCTCGAACAGCGGGGCCATGTGCTCGTTGAACGGGCGGAACAGCGACTCGCCCAGCGTCGAGCGCCGGAGTGAGCCGACCCGAAGTAAGTCGTCGTCGAACAGACTGGGGTGAGCGAACCACCGAGCGTAAGGCCAGACGCAGAGAGTCGCGAAGATCACTGCAAGTGGAAGGACGAAGTTCGAGCCGCCGACCGGGTCTTTCTGAGGATCGACCGGTTCATTCATCCTTGAAGCTCCCCCCTTCCCCTTCCCTTCAGATCCGGGAACAATCGCCCACGTTGCCGGATCGGCGCGATTCCGGCAAGACGGATGACGCGGTCCGCGCCCGAATTCCGGGTGAAGTTCTCATGAGACCATCTGGAATTTCGGCGGAATGAGTCGGCTGGGGAGACCGGTGCGTTGACGCCGTGGAGTTTGCATAACACAATGGTGCTCACCGAGAATCGGGGAACTCACCGATTGGCGAGGGGTCGCCGTCCGTGATCAGACCCAGCGTCGTCGCGGTATTCACGCCTACGTTTGTCCCCGGTCGCCGCGCCGGTCCGCCTTGCCGGAGCACTCACGCTCATGGATAGCCCGCCGATGTCGTCACGCTGTACTCACTGGCAAGCTCCGTTCGACGACCTGCTCAAGACGGTCCAGGGGAGCGGCTCGCACGGCCAGCTCCTCGACATTCGCGATGCGCTTCGTCCCCGGCTTCGCCCCGACCGTCCGCTGGTGATGCTCTGTCCCCATGCCGATGACGGAGCGATCACTGCGGCCTGCCTGCTACATGAGTACGCAGTCCGTCGCGGTTTGCCGGTTGTCGAGGTTCTCGTCTTCGCGGGGGAACGAAACGTCGCCGCCCCCTGGCTCAACCATCAGAGCAAGGTGGGTGTCCGCGAGGCGGAATTTCGGCTGGAATGCAACGTTCTCGGCGCCGAAGCGGTCTGCTGGGATCTCGACGCCTACCGGAACATCGGATATCAG
>JAJYCH010000059.1 GCA_021778575.1 Planctomycetota bacterium | reverse complement strand
AGCTTCGCCAGCTCAGCCTCGCTCAGAAGCTCTTTGCTGTTATCGATGACGAATGCCGCAACCTGCGAAGATCGCCCATCGGAGAAGCGTCGAAAGAAGACGTAATCGACGTAGCGGAAGGATTTGGCATTGTGGATGACGGAGGCCTCATCTACACGCTCGATCTCGGCGTCTATGTGGACCGGCATCAGGCCGTAGGCAAGATCGCCGTCGCTATCAATGAGGTCAACGAATTGGAGGGCTGTCGTGGACACGGCGACGGCTCTCTCGGGTCAATGCACCGAAATGTGATAGTTATCGGCAGAAGGGAGTGGGCGTGTAGAGCCTGATCGCAACAGGTCTCCCAAACCTCCAATTGTTCCCAGGCGACGTAGAGCGAGCGCTACCCTAAGACGTTACCAGATACAGGCAACTTCCACCAGAACTTGCCGGGGCTTCCACAACTTGGGCGAGGAGTCGCGAAGTTCTTGGGGGCGTGTCTGTGCGATGCGGTGAATCGTCACCACCAATCTTCGACAAGTGGCTCGACCATCGTCGGCGAAATGGTAGAGTAGTAGGGGAGCCTGACTCGACATCTCCACGGCGGGTCTGGCCTCGGTATTCCCGGATCGAGCGGATTTCGGTCGACTTCCGGGCTCTGCCTCGAACTCCTCTCGACGCCAGACAAAAGGGGCAGCCCATGGCCCGACGATTGACCGCCCGCCCTTCTCCTGCCTGGGTGGGAGACCTCCCGGTCTTCGAGCGGACCCTCGCCAATGGGCTCAAGGCGCTGGTCCTTCCTCGACGACATGCCCCGGTTGTGGTCTGCGACCTTTATTACCCGGTCGGCTCGTTCGACGAACCGGCCGGTAAGACGGGACTGGCCCACTTCGTCGAGCACATGCTGTTCAAGGGGACCGAGCGGTTCCCGAAAGGGCAGATCGACCGCCTGGCGTTCGTCGCCGCCGGGCAATCGAATGCCGAGACCGGCGAGGACAGCACCCATTACTGGTTCGCCTTCCCCTCCGACCGCTGGGATCTGGCCCTGGCCATCGAATCCGATCGGATGCGAGGCGCGACCTTCGATCCCCACGAGATCGAGGCCGAACGTCAGGTGATCGCCGAGGAACGGGCTCGCGAACAGGAGTCGCCGTTCGGTCGGCTCGACCAGGCGCACCTGACCGCCAGCTACGTCCGACACCCGTATCGGAACCCGATCCTGGGCTGGCCCGATGACCTGGCCCGGATCTCGGTCAACGACCTCAAGTCGTTCTACCATCAACATTACCGTCCCGACAGCGCGGTCCTGGTGATCGTCGGCGACGTTGATGCCGGCCAGGCGCTCGACGCCGCCGAGAACCATTTCGCTGGTCTCGTTCACGGTGAGCCGGTGGTTCCGCCGGTGGTCTTCGACGAGCCTCGCCAGATCGGTCGGCGGGAATTCTCGATGATCGAGCCCGAGTCCGTCGCCCGAGGGCTCCTGGGCTGGCATACCGTGCCGCTCGGCCACCCGGACGGGCCGGCGCTCGATATCCTGTCCGACCTCTTGACCTGCGGCCGTCGCTCCCGGTTATGGGATCACCTGGTCGAACAGAAAAAGCTGGCAAGCTGGGTCGAGACCGGCCAGGAAGGGGCGCGGCGTGCCGGTCAGTTCCTCCTTCAGGTCGAGGCGGTTCCCGGCGCCGAGACCGAGCGGATCGAGCAGGAAATTGCTCGGGTGATCGCCCGGCTGGCCGAGGACGGTCCCAGTCCCGCCGAACTCGAACGGTCGAGAAATCGGCTCGAAGCCGCCTGGCGGTGGGAGCAGGAAGACCTGGCGGGTCTGGCCGGTGGTCTGGGCCTGTTTGCACTCAATGGCGACTGGCGAGCCTGGCAGGCCGAACATCGGGCCGCGCTGGCGATCCAGGCCGAGGATGTCCGGCGGGTCGCCTCGGCGTATCTGTCGGACGCGAACCTGACGGTGGGCTGGTCGCTCCCTCGCCCGTCGCGGTCGATCACGGTCTTGATGCCCGCCGAGGCCCGCGAGAAGGAAACCCGAACCCCGTCGATCATCGTTCCTCCCGTCCGGCCGATCGCGCTGGAGATCAACGCCGGACCGACCAAGCTGGCCGATTTCGCGCCTCATAAACAATTGCTGCCTAACGGGATGCGGCTGCTGACCGAATGCCGCCCCGGCACCGGCGTCGTGGCTCTGGAACTGTTCGTCGACGCCGGTTTGCTTCGTGAATCGAAGCCGGGACTGGCCTATCTGACCGGTCGGATGCTGGAGGAGGGGAGCGCCTCGAAGTCGGCCGAGGCGATGGCCGAAGCGATCGAGGACGTCGGCGGAGCGCTCGAAGTCGGCTCGACGGGAGCGTCCCTCCGGGTCCGGGCCGAGGATCTGCCGATGGCCATCGATTGGCTGGCCGACCTGGCGATCCGCCCCGATTTCCCCGCCGATTCGCTGAGCTGGGCCAAGCAAAAGATCAGCGCCGAGCTGCAATCCGACCGCGACGATCCGGCGTTCCGGGCCGATCTGGTCTTTCGAGGTCTCGTTTACGGGAACCACCCGTTTGCTCGCGACCCGCGCGGAACCTCGCGAGAGACCGCCCGACTGACCCTCGACGACGTGATCGACCATCACGCCCGCTACTTCAAGCCCGACGGCGCTTACCTGGTCGCGGTTGGCGATTTTGACCCGAAGAAGCTGCTCAGTCTCGTCAAATCGCGGTTCGGCGGCTGGGATGGAACCGCCGTCCCGGCTCCGCTGGCCCCTCGACTGGCCCGGTCGAGCCGCCCCCGCGTCCGGCGAGTTGCGTATCCGGGAGAGCAGGTCCATATCCTTCTGGGGCATCTGGGAATCCCCCGGAATCATCCCGACTTCGACGCGATGGCGGTGGCCGACCATATTTTCGGGAGCGGGCCGGGATTCACCGATCGGCTCAGTCGGGTGATCCGCGACGAGATGGGGCTGGCCTACTCCGTCGGTGGCGGGATGACCGACTCGGCCGATATCGAATCCGGGATGTTCCGGATCTACCTCGGAACCAGTCCCGACGACGCCGACCGGGCGGTGGCGGCGGTTCTCGAACAGGTCCGCCTGATGCATGCCGGCGAGTTCTCGGACGAGGAAGTCGACCGGGCCCGGCAGTATCTTGCCGGGTCGTGGGTGTTTGATTACCAGACGGTCGAGCAGCGAGCCGAGCGGTTGATGGAGCTGGAGCGGTGGGGTTTGCCGCTCGATGAACCGTTGCGCTGGCCCGACCGGATCAGCCGGGTCACCCCTCGGAAGGTTCGTCAGGCGGTCCAGGCCCATATTGATCCCGCCGCGTTGATCCGGGTCGAGTACGGCCCGATCCGTCGGAAGTCGCGCCGGGCCGACGCCGAATGTGCCTGAGATCGCGGGCTTTCCGGCAGGATGCTTGACAGAGATTGGCCGATTTTTCTAGGATGCGGGGACGCGGACCCCTCGGTCTCGGTCATAATTTCGATTTGAATTTTTTCCCGCCGGGAGTTGTCTCTTCAACTCTCGCCGACAATTCCGCCTCGTTCTCGGAGAAGTAGCCCCATGCGGATAGCCCTGGACGCGATGGGCGGCGATCACGCGCCCGGCCCGATCGTGACCGGTGCCGTGGATGCCGTCCGCGAGCTTCCGGACCTGACCGTCGTGCTCGTCGGCGACCAGGAGCGCATCGAAGCGGAACTCGCCCAGGCCGGTGAGATCGACCGCGATCGTCTGCCGATCGTCCACGCCAGCCAGGTCATCGGGATGGAAGAGAAGCCGGTCGTGGCACTTCGGTCGAAGCGCGATAACTCGATCTCGAAGTGCTGGGGCCTGATGGCGGCCGGTGAGGTTTCCGCCGTGGTCTCCGCCGGTCACACCGGGGCGATGGTCGCCTCGTCATTGATGAACGCCAAGATGTTCCTGCCCGGCGTCCGCCGACCGGGGATCGCGGCGATCTTCCCGTCGCACCGCGGCCCGATCGTCATCATCGACGTCGGCGCGAACATGAACGCCAAGGCCGAAGACCTCTATTCCTACGGGATCATGGGCTCGATCTACGCCGAGAACGTGCTCGGGATCGAGGAGCCCAAGATCGGCCTGCTCAACGTCGGCTCCGAGGAGGACAAGGGGAACGACCTCACCAAGACGACCCGAGCCCTGTTCCAGAACGGCCCCCACGCCGACCGGTTCATCGGCAACGTCGAAGGGCGCGACATCTACGAGGGGCATGCCCGGGTGATCGTCTGCGAAGGGTTCGTCGGCAACGTCTTGCTTAAGGCCGGTGAAGGGGCAGTCGAATTCCTGTTCGCGGCTCTCAAGCAAGAGCTGGGCAAGCTGCTGCCCGAACTCGGTCCCGAAGCCGGTCACAAGCTGGCGGGATCGTTCAAGGCGCTCAAGACCCGGTTCGAGTATCAGGAATTCGGCGGCGGCCCATTGCTCGGTTTGCGAGGGGCCTGCATCATCTGTCATGGGTCGTCCGGTGCCCGGGCGATCAAGAACGCTCTCCGGGTGGCCCGGACCATGGCCGATGAGAAGGTCAACACCCAGTTCGCCACGCAGTTGAAGGCGGCGCTCGACCTGATTCCTCCCGCTGCGTCCGAAGGCTGATCTTGCCCCTCGGAATGGATTCCGAAGATTCCATCAAGGTTTCCCCCCGATTTCTGGATGATCCGAGCCGATGCCCAAGATCGCTTTTCTTTTCCCCGGTCAAGGGGCCCAGTTCGTCGGGATGGGCAAGGGCCTCTATGACGAGGTTCCCGCCGCTCGTGCCCTGTTCGATCATGCGGGGGAAATCCTCGGCTTTGATCTGAAGGCGGTCTGTTTCGACGGACCGGCCGAAGCGCTTGAGGCAACCAACGTCAGCCAGCCGGCCATTTACGTGGCCAGCCTCGCGGCTCTGGAAGGGTTCAAGCTGACCAATCCCGAGATCGTCGCGGCCTGCGAAGGCTCGGCGGGCCTGAGCCTGGGCGAGTACACGGCGCTGGAGTTCGCCGGGTCGTTCGACTTCGAGACCGGTCTGAAGATCGTCCGGAAACGAGGCGAAGCGATGCAGGCCGCCGCCCTGGCGACGCCGAGCGGAATGACCAGCGTGCTGGGTCTCGACGAGGCGAAGATCGACGAGCTTTGCGCGAAGGTCGCCGGAGCGGGTCGGCTCTGGAAGGCGAACATGCTCGGTCCGGGCAATATCGTCGTCTCGGGAGAACTGGCGGCTCTGGCCGAGGTCGAAGCCGTCGCGACGGAACTCGGTGCGGGGCGAGTGATTCCGCTCGCTGTTGCCGGTGCGTTCCACTCCCCCTTGATGCAACCGGCCGACGACCAGCTCGCCGAGGTTCTGGCCGCTTCCACGATCGAATCGCCCCGGATTCCGGTTTACTCGAACGTCGATACCATCCCCCACCAGGCCCCCGACGACCTCCGCAAGACGCTGGTCGCTCAGGTGATCCAGGGCGTCCGCTGGGACGACTCGATCCGCCGGATGATGGGCGACGGGTTCGACACGTTTTACGAGATCGGCCCGGGTCGAGTCCTGACCGGCCTGCTCAAGCGGATCGACCGCAAGACGCCGTGCACGAGCGTCCCGGCGCGTTAGAACGGGTCAAAGGCAAGTTCTTGTCGGGTGGGCTCGGCCCACCATGAATCAAGTTTGATGTTGGTGGGCCGAGCCCACTCCACGCCGAATCACTTTCCTGGAACGCAGAGGACGGACCCCAATGGCCGCTGCCGAGACGACGAATCCGAAACCCGAAGGCGTGAAAGTCGATCTGACCGGGCAAGTGGCCCTGGTCACGGGAGCCTCGCGCGGGATCGGCCGGGCGATCGCCGTTCACCTGGCCAAGTGTGGAGCGACGATCGCCGGTGTCGCCCGGAGCGTCGACGGCCTCCAAGGGACCCTCGCCGCGATCCGTGAAGCGGGCGGGACGGCCGAGGCGTTCGCGGCAAATGTCGGCGACTCGGCCGACGTGGCCCGGGTGGTCGAGGAAATCGAGGCGAAATTTCCCAAGATCCATGTCCTGGTGAATAACGCGGGGGTGACTCGCGACGGCCTGATGCTCCGGATGGAAGACGACGCCTGGCAGGAGGTGATCGACACGAACCTGAAGGGCACCTTCCAGTTCTGTCGAGCCCTCGGTGCCATCATGATGCGCCAGCGGTACGGGCGGATCATCAACATCACCAGCGTCTCGGGCTTGATGGGTAACCCCGGCCAGGCGAATTATTCGGCGAGCAAGGCGGGGGTGATCGGCTTCACCAAGACGATCGCCCGTGAACTGGCCTCGCGAGGAATCACGGTCAACGCCGTGGCTCCCGGCTTCATCACGACCGACATGACCAACGTCTTGCCGGACAAGATCAAGACCGAGGTCAAGGAACGCGTCCCGGTCCGTCGGCTCGGCGAGCCCGAGGATATCGCCGACCTGGTGGCCTACCTGGCCAGCCCTTCGGCCGGCTATATCACGGGGCAGGTGATCGCCGTGGATGGAGGGATGACGGCGTGAGGGTAGCTCGACAAGCCGGGGGTTCTGGCGGGGAATCGGTAGACAATTCGGCTCCGGAGTGATAAGTTGACCGCTTCGTGGTGGCTGATCGGCACTTGGGTTAATGCTCGGGGGCCGATTGTCCGAACCAAGAATTTCAGTGAGACGCCATGGCGTCGTCGGCTCGGGCTGACGCTCGCTTCCGTAATTTTGGCCTGATCGACAATGCCGACGCGGGATCTCGCGACGACAATCACCGGGATCAACCCCCTGATTTTCAGGGGAAACCGGGTTTCGCCGAGGCTCGTGTGAGGAGGTTCGCCCGTGTCTGTGGAAGAACGCGTGATCGAGATCGTCAGCGAGCAGATGGGTGTGGCCAAGGACCAGGTGACTCGCGACACCTCCTTCGTCAACGACCTCGGGGCCGACTCGCTCGACACGGTCGAGCTCGTCATGGAATTCGAGGAAGAGTTCGACATTACCATTCCTGACGAAGAGGCCGAGAAGATCCAGACGGTCGGTCAGGCCATCAATTACATTGAGGAACATAGCAAGTAATGCCACGCCGAGTCGTCATCACGGGTCTGGGCGTCGTCACGGCCCTCGGCGACACGCTCGACCAGTTCTGGTCGGGCCTGGTCGAGGGCCGGAGTGGTGTCGCGAACCTGGATCTTTTCGATACGACCCATTTCAAGGTCCACTTCGGCGGCCAGGTCCACGGCTGGGACGGCGACGCCCGGTTCGGTGTCAAGGAAGCCCGGCGGCTCGATCGATTTGCGCAATTCGCCCTGGCCGCCAGCATTTCGGCCGTGACGGATTCGGGAATCGACTTCGCCGCCTATCCGCCCGAACGCTGCGGTGTCTTGATCGGGTCGGGGATCGGCGGGCTCAATGAGTTCGAGACCCAGCACGAGACCATGCTCACCAAGGGACCGTCGCGGATCAGCCCGTTCACGATCCCCAAGCTGATGGTCAACGCCGGCAGCGGCCAGGTCTCGATCTACTACGGCCTGAAAGGGATCAACTCCGCCGTGGCGACGGCCTGCGCGTCGTCGAACAACGCCATCGGCGATGCCTTCAAGCATATCCAGACCGGTCTGGCCGATATCATGGTCACCGGCGGGAGCGAGGCAGCCATCACCCGGATGGGCCTGGGCGGCTTCGCGGCCATGAGAGCCCTCTCGACCCGGAACGACGACCCGCCTCGGGCCAGCCGGCCGTTCGATCGCGACCGCGACGGATTTGTCCTTGCCGAAGGGGCGGGAATCCTGATCATCGAGGCCGAGGAAGTCGCCGTCGCCCGCGGCGCCCGGATCTACGCCGAGATTCTCGGTTACGGGATGTCGTCCGACGGGACACACATCACCGCTCCCGACGAGGAAGGCCGTGGCGCCAAACGGTCGATGGAGCTTTGCCTGGCCGACGCCCGCTGCCCGACCGACGCCATCGATTACATCAACATGCACGGCACGAGCACCGGTCTCGGTGATCTGGCCGAGACCAAGGCGATCAAGTCGGTCTTCGGTCCTCTGGCCAAGAAGCTTCAGGTCTCAAGCACCAAGAGCCAGCTCGGGCATCTGCTCGGGGCCTCGGGCGGTGTCGAACTGGTGGCCTGCGCCCTGGCGCTTCGCGACGATGTTCTCCCGCCGACCATCAACCTGGATAATCCCGATCCCGAGTGCGACCTCGACTACATTCCCAACGTCGCCCGGAAGGCTCACGTCAATCATGTCATGTCGAATAGCTTCGGCTTCGGCGGGCATAACGCGAGCCTGCTGATTGGCCGGTATCGCGGCGCGTCCCGCTGATCGATCGATCGATCGACTGACTTACCGACTCCCGGAATCGCACCGATGACCTCGCTTCCTTTCGACCTGATCGGCGATCGGGCCGCCGCCAGCCCGCTCTCCTCCGCCGAGATCCAGCGCTACGCTCGACACCTGATCATGCCCGAAGTGGCCATGACCGGGCAGTCGAGGCTCAAGGCGTCGCGGGTGCTCTGCATCGGAGCTGGTGGGCTCGGCTCCCCGCTGGCTCTCTACCTAGCCGCGGCGGGGGTCGGCACGATCGGCCTCGTCGATTTCGACGTTGTTGACGTCTCGAACCTCCAGCGTCAGATCATCCACGCCACGCCCGACGTCGGCCGACCCAAGATCGATAGCGCCCAGGAAAAGCTCCAGGCGCTCAATCCCGACCTCGTCGTTCGCCGGTTCGAATATCCGATCACCAGCGAGAACGCCCTCGAAATCTTTGCCGACTTCGACGTCATCGTCGACGGGACCGATAATTTCCCGACCCGGTATCTGGTCAACGACGCCTGCGTCCTGCTGGGCAAGCCGAACGTCTACGGGTCGATCTTCCGGTTCGACGGTCAGGCGTCGGTCTTCTTTCCGCCGCACGGGCCGTGCTACCGCTGCCTTTATCCCGAACCGCCGCCGCCCGACCTGGTGCCGAACTGCGCCGAAGGGGGCGTCCTGGGGATCTTGCCCGGAGTGATCGGCGTGATCCAGGCGACCGAGACCGTCAAGCTGATCCTCGGCGTCGGCAAGCCGTTGATCGGCCGGTTGATGCTCTACGACGCGCTCGACATGAGCTTCCGCGAGATGAAGGTCCGCAAGAACCCCAAATGCCCGATCTGCGGACCGAATCCGACGATCACCAGCCTGATCGATTACCAGGAGTTCTGCGGAGTCCGAGGGGTCGAGACAGTTCCCGAATCGACCGGGCCTGGCGACGCCGAGATCACCCCTCTGGAACTCAAGGCCCGGATCGATCGGGGCGATCGACCGTTTATCCTCGACGTCCGGAACCCCGAGGAAATCGAAATCTGCCGGATCAGCGGTTCCACCGTGATCCCACTTCCCGAGTTGCCGAAGCGGCTGGGCGAGCTTGATCAATCCGTGCCGATGGTCGTTCATTGCAAGAGCGGGATGCGGAGCGCCAAGGCGATTGCCTTGATGAAGGAAGCCGGTTTCGACCGCCTTTCGAACCTCAAGGGGGGGATTCTCGCCTGGATCAAGGATGTCGATCCGAGCTTGCCGAGTTATTGAGGCATGAAGGCTGGAAATCTGGTTCCCACGGTCCTCCGAGGGAATCCCGTCCGGGACGCGCCCGCGTCCTCTGTCGGACACCATTGCCGAAGCGGAAATGCCTACGCGGAGCGTTGAATGCGGCATTCCTACGCAGAGCGTAGGAACGAGTGATTCGTCAGAGGGCCTGTATCCAAATTGAGAGATACACCAGTCGTCACTCGGTCATCACCGAGTTGGGCTTGAGGAAAAATCGGTGGTCTGCTAAGAATTCGCGGCATCAATGGGTGTGATGGATTTGCACCGCCAGACCGGCAAGGAGGCCACTGGCATGAAACGCCGCTCGCTGTTTCTGTTCCCGCTGCTCGCGTTCCCCGCGAAGTTATTTGGTCAGGATCCGGGTCCTCGTCGTGGCACGACACGGACCGCCCGGACCAATCGTCCGGTCGATGACGAGGATACGTCGCCACCGAAACGGTCGAGGAACCTGGCCGAGGACACCGACCTCACCGCTCCCGACGACGGTCCGGCCGCTCCTCCGCCCGAGTCGATCCCGGCGAACTTCCCTAACCAGGCTGGTTTTCAGTGGCAAAACTTCTCGATCGCCAAGTACACGGCGATGGATAACGGAGCCAGCCCGCAGACGGCCATCATCGACTGGATTTTCCGGAGAACCACGCCGGCCCCCTGGCATGGCGACAAGGTTGCGGTCCTCTGCGCGAGCAAGACCCAGCTTCGGGCCTACAACAGCCCGAAGATCCTCAAATATGTGGCCGAGGTCGTCGAGCAGTTCACCGATTCGTACGCGAATCTGCTCTCGGTTCGCGTCCGGTTCATCGCCGCGGCCGACTCGCGCTGGCGGTACGCGGTCCATCAGCGGTTGACGCCCGTCGGGAGCGGTCCGCAAGGGCAGCAGATCTGGTACACCGGCGCTGCCGATGCCGAGCTGGTCATCCAGCAGATGCAGGTCTGGCAAGGGTTCCGGCTCCTGGGGAGCACCAGCGTCGAGGTCCTCAACGGCCAGACCCTCAAGTTCAGCCGGGTTGAGGACAGGGCGTTCACTGGCGGGGTTCAGCGCGAAGGGGCCGTCGGGATGGGCTTTCAGCCCAAGATCGAGAAGCTCGAAGAAGGGGTCGTGCTCCGGTTCAGCCCGCTCTTGAGCCACGACGGCGACACTCTTGACGCCGCCATCGAGCTGACGACCAACGAGGTCCGCAAGCTCCATCCGGTCAAGGTACTGGCGCCGCGCGAGGTTGGTCCCGCCGAGATGAACCTTGACGTTCCCGAGGTCTCCGAGACCCGGCTCAATCAGCCGGTCAAAGGGTGGCCGCTGGGCCAGACCTTGATCATCTCGGCAGGAATTCAGCCGGGAATCCTGATGGATAAAGGGGGCTTGTTCAACATGAGGATTCCGGGAACCGTGCCGACGGCGACCGAGTTGCTGGTCGTCATCAACGTCGAGATCGCCAAGGAAAAGAAGGCGCGTTGAACCGATCGACCCGTCGACCGGAGCCGACTTTCCGGCACCGAGATTTCTCGATGAGAGCGGCGGCTTCGCGTTAACATTGGGCAACGGGTGTACCGAGCTTTTCTGGGGGCTTGTGGACGGACTGGTTCTCCGGAGTGCGAGAGCTTGCTCTCGCTTTGCTTCGGGGAGCTTGCTCCACGGTCTTCGTGGGAAACCGTTTGGCCAGGTCATTCGGCTCGGAGCAAGCTCCGGTCGCCAGAGCGAGAGCAAGCTCTCGCACTCCAGAGAGAGGCTTCGTCGGGAAGTTCCCGGACAGAGCCGACCAGAGACCCCCAGAAATTCCGGTGACACCCTGGGCATCTCGGATCGACCGTTCCGTCGGCGAGGGCTCGCCATCGGGTCGATCGGAGGGTATAAAAGGCCGTTCTCCCGGCCTTCGCCCTTCGAGTCGAGATGCGCCTCATGTCGTCCCGTGATTCCGTTCCTCCCCTCGTCTCGGGTCGCGAGCGACAGGTCTCACCGATCCTCCGAAGCCCCTATTTTGCTCTGGCGACACTGTTCAGTATGAACTTGCTGAACTATGTGGATCGTTACGTTTTTTTCTCGTCAGGGCCGAAGATCTCCCAAGAGCTGCAATTCAATGACACGCAGTTCGGCTATCTGAGCGTATCGTTCATGGTGGTTTACACCGTGGTTTCGCCGTTGATCGGCCTGCTCGGAGACCGATTCAGCCGTCGGCGGATGATCGCGTGGGGTGTGGCTCTCTGGAGCGTGGCGACGGTCGGGACCGCCTACGCATCGAGCTTCAATAGCATGTTTTTCTGGCGCGCCTTGCTGGGGATCGGCGAGGCCAGCTATGGAATCATCGCTCCGACGCTTCTGGCCGACCTTTTTGCGCCGCGGCTCCGAGGCCGGGTGATGGGGCTCTACTTCCTGGCCTTGCCGCTTGGCGGAGCGATCGGGTCGGGGATCGGCGGTTGGTTCGCGTCTCACGGCGACTGGCGTCATGCCTTCTGGGTCGTCGGCGTGCCCGGTCTGTTCGCGGCGCTGGCGGGGCTGCTGATGTTCGACCCGGGTCGAGGGGCCTCGGAGGGGAAAACCCTCCACAAGTCGGATCGACCGGGCCGGGAGGATTATCTCTCGATCTTGCGAACGCGGACCTTCCAGTTCAACACCGCCGGTCAAGCGGCGGTGACGTTCGCGCTCGGCGCGTACGCGGTCTGGGCCGTGACGTTCTATCAGCGGGTCCGGGGGATGGAGGGGTCGGAGGCGGGATTCGTTCGTCTCTCCCCCGGATGCCTCGACGAAGACGGCGCCCTTCTTCGGGTCCTTCTGGAC
>JAJYCH010000865.1 GCA_021778575.1 Planctomycetota bacterium | reverse complement strand
TCACCTCGGCGAGCTGGCTGGTCACCGTGACCGGCTGGACCGACCGGTTGCCCGAACTGCTCTGATTCGCGGTGTTCAAGACTCCGGGGATATAGACCCGGCCGGTGAAGACCTGACCTTCGGGAGCCTTGGTGGTGAAGGCCATGTAGTCGTCGGTATCTTCGCCGTGGATGTCGGCGAAGGCGTTCTCGCCGATCTCGAAGTAGCCGAGCTTCTTGGTCGGGTCGAGCGGCGGGGTGAACCGCGCGGTTGCTCCGATCAGGTCTTGCTTGATTCTCTGGTCGAGCTGGCGAAGGTTCAGGTCGAGGTCCTGGATCTGCCGGACGGCGATCACCGCGGTGGTGGCTTGCTGGAAGATCTGGACGATGATCACCATCATCAGAACGACGAGAGCCACGACGACAAGCATCTCGACCAGGGTGACACCCCGTCGCGGTCCGTTCGGTCGTCGGAACGTGGTGGACATGGCGAATCCTCTCTCCAGCGAGCTCGGAACGGTTCGGTCGAAGGAAATCGACGGAAGATCAACTCTGACCGGTTACTGGGCGAACGCCCGAGGATAGACATTGATCACGCTGGGCATGATTAACGCGGTGTTGGAGTAATACGGCAGGCCGCCGGCGGCCAGCTTGGTCTTGGTTTTCACCGGGCTGTCGATCGTGAGGATCATCCGACGATAGTAAACGCCGTTGCCGTCGGGATAAAAATTGGGGTCGGGCTGGGGGTCGATCCGCTTGGTGACCTGATACCAGTTGCAACGCTGGAACGAGGTCTGCGTGGCGACCGACCGAACCTTGCTCGTGTTCGCGTCGCGCTCGTAGGTCACGTCGGCGATCCAGCCACCGATCCGGACGACCGGGTCGGGGATCGTGGTCGGCCAGCGGAGCAAGACCGTCCGGTCGCCGCCGACTCCGAAGCCAAGCGCCCCGATATTGTCCGAGTAACCGAAGATCGCCTCGACGACGGTCTCCCCTTCGGGCACCGGCACCGTCTGGCCGGGCAGCGGGGTGTAGGCGAACTGTCGGCCATCGCAAACCACCACGTCGCCCTGAAATGTCGTTCCCTTGATCGATTCGACCTGTCGGCCGGTGAAGAACCAGGAGTAGCGGAAGTCGGCGATCGGAGTCGAGTTCCCGGTGAGCGAAAGGTCGGGCAAGAGCGGGCTCAGTCGCGTCGAGGCGTTATCCCGCGTGTTGAAGACCACGTCGTCAGCCGAGACGAACGTGTCGGCCACGACACCGGTCCCGAGGAGCGAATACGTATAAGGGTAAAGATACGACAGATTGGTCGTGCTATAGCCGCTGCCCGGAATGAAGTTCGTGATCCGCTGAAGACCTTTCGCGCTCGGGCTCCCCGCGTCGAGGCTCCCGGAGCGGACTCCGAAGACGTTCACGGCCGAATTGCCCGAGGCCACGACCGAGGCACCAAACCGGGCCTCCCCCACGACGGAAGCTCCCGCCGCGTAGGTCAGCGTGGGGTCGTACAGGGCGTTACCGGCATTGTGCGTGATGGGCAACGTCTGGGTGAACGCTCGCCAGTACGGGTCGTAACAGATGGGCAAGCCAGGCTGGAGAATGATATTAGGGGCGAGCGACTTAACCGGGCTGGGGAACGGGCCGTAGATCGCGTCGCTGGTGAACGGGTCGACGGAACCGTACCAGGTCCGGGTGAATGTCTCCTTGGTCAGGAGGGCCCGGATCTCGAAATCATCGGACGCCGACTGGACCATCATGCCGCTTCGGTGATACCGAGCCGCGTCGCGGATCTTCAACAGACCCAGCGGAAACAACACCGCCAGCGAGATCATGCCGATCCCCATGATCAGGATCGAGATCAAGATCTCGACCAGCGTGATTCCTGATCGGGCTCCAACGCGACGCGCGATCATTTCGGCTCCTTGAACCCAGCCTGGGCGTCGTAGTAGGGTTGATTAATATCCAGGCCATTGAAGCCATGAACATTAATTATATTATTGCTAGCATCTCTGTCATATGAAGGCTCGATCGAGTTCGTGACCACCAGTCCCGATCGCGTGAACATCGTCACCAGGCGACGTTCGCCGATAAGGTATTGCGGCGTCTGGCCGGGAGCCGGGGTATAGTTGGCCGAGCCTGAAGGCATGGGCAGGACATTCGGATAACTCGGGTTCAGGACGGGCACGAAGGGCGCGGTCGTCGCCGACCCCCAGAGCGGGGCGACCACGCCTCGCCGCTCGGTCAGCCAGAAATGGTAAAACGGCAGGTTTGAGGTCGGCGACGAGTTGTTCTGGTCGATTCCCGCCGCTCCCGCTCCCGACTGCACGATCTGGCCACTGGGCGAGACCAGGATATCCACCGAATAGTTATACGGGTCGACCGGCAGTCGTGACCGCTCGGGGAACTGGATGATCGGGTTCTGATTCGCCGCGGTGACTTTCGTCGCCGCCGAGGCGATTCACGAGGTCATGTCGATGACGATCCCGTCGGGGAGCGTCACCTCGCGAGTCCCCGGCGAAACCACCGGACGACGGATGATCGTGTACGACGAGGGAGACCCCGTGTTCGAGCTGGGGGGATCGCCG
>JAJYCH010000058.1 GCA_021778575.1 Planctomycetota bacterium | reverse complement strand
CCGCGAAGAAGTCAGCCCGGTCAGCCAGCGGAAGTGCCCCCAACCGCTTGAGCCAGGGCCAAGAAGCGGTAGGCTGCTCGTCGAGAAATCGCTCGAAATCGGGCGAACTCGGCCCGGCGAGAATCAGGTGGATCGGGTCACGAGCCGGTCGCGACGCATACAGTCGAGCCGTCGCCAGGACCAGGTCATTGGTCCCCTTGTTCAGGTCGAGGGTCGCCAGGTGGCCGATGACCGGCGCGGACGAGGGGATATCGAGCACAGTACGAAATCGGTCGGGGCGGCCTCCCGTGACCTCGGCATGTTCGACCGCCATTCCGAGCTTGAGAATCCGCGCCTCAGGGATGTTCCAGTCGCGAACGGCCTGAGCCTCCAGGTTGGTCTGAACGATCACGGTGTCGGATTCGGCCAGAAGCCGGATCTGGTGCGGACGGGTGTAGGCCCGGTTCACCGGATCGCCGGGAGTTCCCAGGTGCAAGAACGGCGTGAGAAGGAGCGGAGCGCCGGCCGCCCGGGCGGTCAAGAGTGCCGCGTAGGAAAAGATCGTGTACGGAAAGCCAACGGCGAAAACCGCGTCATAGTCGCCGCGAACCTGGCCGATTCCGGGCAAGATCGGCATGTATGACGCAGCCACGCACCGCGTCGGCCAGTGCGGGGCGTAGCTCAGGAGCCGACCGAAGTAGCGCTGGAGCGGCAGATGCTTGACCGGAAATCGTCGGACGCGCGCGCCATCGACCATCGACTCGACCGGATCTTCGATCCGTTTGCGCCCCTTGTTGGTGAAGTACCAGAGGTCGTGCGCGTTGCTGGTCAGGACATCGACCTGATGACCGGCGCTGACGAATCGTCGGACCATCGCCCGACCGTAATTCTCGGCCCCGCCGACGCAAGGATGATAGCGATGAATGAACCAGGCAATCCGCATCGGTTTAGTTCTCCGGAGAAACCGTATCGACCACCTCGACCGACTTCAGCCGGAGGCTGTAAGCGGTCCGCGCGTCGTCGAGGCGGTCGATAAAATGGTCGGGGCGATCGTCGGAGTCCGAGATCAACCGCAGTTCATGAACCCCGTGCGTCAGGTGAATCGGCGGACTGACGATCGTGGTCGGCTTGAAGGGCTCGATCGTCCAGCCGGCCAGTTCACGATCTCCCTCGACCAGTCGGACCCGGCGACTCCGCTCGAACGCCACGACCTCGACCAGCCGAACAAGGACCGTGTGATCAGATGCCGGCTCGTATATGACGATCCGCCCTTCGCGAAGTATGCCATAACGGGCCGAAGCCGACGTGTTGAAGGTCTGCCGGAAGCCCGAGCCGCAAAGCCAGGTCAGTCGATCGGGCGGCGGCAATCGGTCGCGGTTGAGGACGATCGTGTCGACGTCTTCGGAGACGATTCCCTTGGCCAGGAGCGCCTTGATCCGGGCGCTCCCCCGGGCGTACTTCGGATCAAACCATACCCCTTGATGCCAGACGATCCGATCGAACTTGTGAGCGGTCAAAAAGAGCCAGGCATAGTCGCGAGCGTCCACTCCGGCCACGGGACCGAAGTGCTCGTTCCACGGATCGAGCAGGTAATCGGGATCAAGCAAGCGAGCCGCCCAGAATGGTGAATTCTTGACGATCTCGGCCTCGAACGCGGTGTTGGGCACCCCTGGATAACCTGCTGTCGTCTCCATCCGGTGGATCGACTGCCAGTATCCCCAGAGCGACGAGAAGATTTGCCCCTCATTCGATCCAAACATCGGCGCATCGACCAGGCGGATCGGCTGACCGGCGGTGGCGAGGGTGACGTAGACGGGGGGGATCGGCGGAATCGACGCGGTCTCGAACGGAAACATCGCCAGGTCGGCCAGGATCACCAGGCTGAGCGTGAAGGCCACGGTCGCTCGGCGATGCGGGCAGCGCAGTCGTCCCAGGAGGTCCGCCAGCGCCGCCGAGGCCGGGACCGCCGCGCAGACGCCGACGAACAGGTTGACCCGCGCCGGAACCCGGATCAGGTGGAATGGCGGGAAAATCCCGTAGATCCAGCCTGCCGGCAGACTGATCCGGGTCGAGCCCACGTTCAGTTGAGAGCCCCACGACAGGACAACCAGCAGGATCAAGACCGACCACCAGAATCCTCGGCGAGGGAAACGGACCCGGAAGATCGCCGCGTAGGCCAGCAAGCCCAGGGTGATCATACCGAGATAGGACGAGCATTCGCTCATCCGTTTCGCATAGCCGGCGCGGTCGAAGATCCCCGAGAAGAGGGCGGTCTGCCCCAGTCGATGCCGGGGAGACGGCACGAAGGAACTCCAGAGCGGAGCCCCGTACTGGTTGAACTCCGATCGCGTCCGGGCGATCGGAAACCCATGAACCACGGCCCAGATCTGCGGCGAGAACAGCAAGGCCAGCCCCGGCAGGACAATCACCGCGAACGCGCAGAGCCAGCCGATCCGGAGGTTCAGCCACAATCGCCGGTCGGCCGCGATCCCCCCCGACCAGAGCACGGCCCAGACCGCCGGAAAGACCGCCAGGACCGCGAAATAGGGCGCGCTTGCGACGACCAGCCAGTACAGACCCACCGCGACGGCGAGCCGGCCCCGACCCGGCCGATCGAGAAAACGAAGCCAACCGATCAGGAACAGCGGGACCGCTCCCATCTGCATCGTTTCCAGATGCCCGTGCGCGTGCATCATCATCGGGCCGCTGAGCATCGCCGCGAGACCGGCCAGCCAGGCCGACCAGGCTGACCGGACGGTCCACCAGGCCAGCAGAAAGGTTGCCAGTCCGGTCGAAACGAAGCCAAAGAACCAGAGAAGCTCGAACCGAACCACGTCATTCGTCGTGAACAGCCCCAGCGCCAGGTAGGCGACTGTCGGAAAGTGCATTGTCGGAAAGTAACCCAGGGGGACGCCCGTCGGAGCGTTCAGACCCGGGCAAAAGAACGGCGAGCGTCCCTGGATCAAGCAGAACTCGGACCAGCGCATGATCCAGAGATGTTCGAGCGGGTCGGTCAGTTCGCCCGGCAGAGTCGAGCCGAATTCAAGGACCACCGGATACGTCGCCACCGAGACGAAAACCAGGTACGAAACCCCGACCAACGCCAGAGTCAAAAGCCCTGGCCAGTTGGGTGGGGAAGTTCCAGTTTCGCCTGCAATGGGACACCTCCGTGCGTCCGGTCCGACGGTTCAAGTCACGACGAACGGCCGCCGCCCTCGTTCAATGCTTCTCGACGGCCGGAGCGCGGGCCGTCCGGCTGGCCAGGTCGGACCAGTCATAGACGAAGACGACGGATTGGTTGTCGAGCGGATGCTCGGGGTAGCTGGCCACCGGCTGACGATGGCCGATCAACTGCTTGACCTGCCGACAGTACTCCCAGTTCCCCTTGAGGTGGGCATCGCGAACGACGACCCGTTTGAGGTCCTTGTCGCCCATCGCCTCGATCAGGTTGCCAAAGGTGTACCCCTTCCGGCCCGCGTAGAACAGCGACCAGCCGGTAAGGTCGACAACCTTCGCGTCCTCGGGCACATGCTCGGAGAGATAGACGGCCGCCTCGCGATAACCGGCGAATTGCTGGTTGATCGGCGCCTGAAGGTCGGCCTTGTAGTCGCTGAACAGGCCCAGGAGCGCCGCCGCCCAGATGATCGGTCCCGCCTTGTAGGTTCCGTCGGTCTGACCGATCCAGCGGCCGGGGATGGTGATGCTCGACACCAGTCGCTGGAGCCCGAAAGCGGCCGAGGCGATCAACGGATAAGCCAGAATCATGGCATGTCGTGGCGTACAATAACCGCTGGTGGCATGCAGACGGATCAAGGCGAGCGCCCAGGCAACCATGACGATCGTCAAAAAGATCCAGGGGCGAGCCCGAGGCCCCGGCGGCCAGGCCAGGATAAAGCCGAGCAACGCCAGCGGAAGCAGTGGGATCGTCACCGAGTCGCGGACCGCCAGGGCCATCGCGCGGGTTGCCAGAACATACGTCCGGGCGGTCGATTGGTCGGCCTTGAGGGGTCGATCACGCTCGACCGCCAGGCTCGCCGACTGTGGGGCCGTTCCGAGGACCCGGCCGGCGGCCGGCTTGGTCGAGAGCCCCCCCTTCGAGGCGACGATGGGAGCGATCAGGCAGGCCGGGCCAATCACCAGAAACGCGACGGCCGCCCACCACCGAGGCCAGACCATCCGGGTCGACCGCAGGAGCGGAACGAAGCCAAGCGTCGCGACCAGTGCGGCCGGAAGCAGCAAACCGTCGGGTCGGACCCAGAACGCCAGCGCCGCCAGAACGATTGTCGGCGGGAGCCAGAGGAAGGTCCCCTCTTTCAAGAACCGGAGCGAGGTCCAGACGCCGGAGAAGAAAAACAGCAGGAAGAGGCTCTCGCTCAGCACATCGGCCATCACGTGCCCGGTCAAGGGCACCAGGAAAGACAGCACGACGGCCAGCCAGGCTGTCGCGCCGCCGAACATCTCCAGCGCGATCAGGTAAAGCGGGATCACCAGCAGAATCCCGGCGAAGATCGCCGCCGCTTGACCGGCGCGTTGCCAGGCGACCGGGCTGTCGCCGCCGATCAAGCGATGAGCCCCGACGATCGCCAGCGGGTAGGCCGGGTGATCGATCGACCGGAACAGGGCATTGAAGGTGTTCCCGGCGTCGAGCTTGCGGGCCTGGTCGATATAACGGAGTCCGTCGGCGAAGACGATCGCCGAGTTCTTGCCTGTCCAGCCCAGGAAGCCGCCGACGCAGGCCATCAGCAGAACGATGCGCGTCAGGTGAGTGGTCAAGGTCATCGGGTCCGTCCTTATTCAAGGCTGGAGAGATCGCGTTCCGTGCGACTTTCCGTGGAACTGTCGGGGAGAATCTCGCTGCGGTTTGCGAGGTCTACGTGGTTCGGCCGGTTCCTCGGGTTCGTCATCCGCGGCTTCGACCGCTTCGCCCAGAGCCAGAATGGCGCGGCCTCCCTTCGAGGTTCCGGCGCCGAGTTCCCGGGCGACCTGCTCGACGGTTTGCCAGGACCTCGCCTGTTCGGTCTGGCCTCGCCGACGGCTCCAGGCTCCCCGGATTCGGGCTTCGAGCAGCACCACCCGCGTCAGAGCGCTGAATTGCCAGCCCGGCAAGTGCTTGCGAAAGTAAAGTAACTTGCTGTGCCGCGTGATGACCCGCATCTTGGGAGAAATCGGCCGATTTTGCAAGGGACGTAAATGGACGACGGTAAGACTGGGGTCGAACTCGACCCGCCAACCCCGCCGTGTCGCCGAGCGACAGAGCGCCACTTCTTCATGGTAGAGGAAGAATTCCTCATCCATTCCGCCCACGTCCGCGAGCATCCGTCCATTGAGCAACAGACAGGCTCCGGTGACCCAGTCGACCAGGCCTGGGCGGACTCGCCAATCGGGCTGGTATTTCCGTCGAACCCGTGGTATCAACTGCTCCCGGAGGGTCCGGAACAGATTCGGGAAGACGCCGACGGACGGTTGCGGCGACCCATCCGGGTTGCGCAGGCCAAATCCGACAACTCCCGGCTCCCCCTCGGGACGCTCGGCGTAATCCTTGATCCGTGCCAGGATGTTCTCGATCAGGTTGGTCTCCGCGACGATGTCCGGGTTGAGAACCAGGAGCCAGTTGGCTCGCGAAGCTCGCCAGCCCACGTTGACGCCGCTCGAAAAACCGGCGTTCTCGTCCTGGAGGAGCAACCGAAGACCGGACCTTGGTTCGAGAAGCGACGCCGGGATCGGCTGGGCCGAGGCGTTATCGACGACCAGGATCTCACAGGCTCCCGACCCGACCGCCGGGGACTTCGCCAGCGAATCGACCAGCACGGCGACGTCGGGCCAGCTCTGATAATTGACGATCACAACCGAGAGCGAAGTTGAATCAGTTAGAAGGGTTCGGGAGGATGACACGCAACCGACCTTTCCCGCGACCGACCCATCGGGTCAGGTCAAGTTTTCGAGATAGACTGGAATCATCGGTCGGTTCGACCGATGGAAGACCTTGAAGGATTTCCGGGAGGGCTTCGCCAAGGATGGTCGAGCCACTCGTCAGATTCGTCGATGCATCCCGGGGTATTCGACCGGGGGGCTCGACACCGATGGATCGGTGGACACCCATGAACACTCCCTCCGAGGAATCGGTCTCAAGCCCGCCCCGTGCCAACGGCGGACGTCTCCTCATTGTGGGAGATCCGCGTTCGGGACGTCGGGTCGCTCGGTGTCTCAGTGATGGTTCCTGGTCGGGACTGACGCTGGTCGGATTCATCGATGCCGGCCACAATGGCTATCGAGGCCGGGTGAGCGGAGGTCGGCAACTGGCGGTCCATCCCCAGTCGAACCCGGTTCCCGTGATCGGCCAGGTCGACCGCCTCTCGGAATGGGTGGAACGCGTGGGTGCGACCGACCTGGTGATCGCGCTCTCGGGACGCTCGGCGCGACGGTTGAAATCACGGATCGAGCAATTAACCGGGTCGACGATCCGGGTCCACTGGGCCGACGAGACCGCGCCACGATCGGACCGGGCCCGTCCCACACTCCCTCCCGGTGGAAATCGTCCTCCCTGGCCCTGGCGGGGCGACCGGATCGCCAAACGGGCGCTCGACCTCGCGGGCGCGGGACTTGGCTTGCTCATGCTCGCCCCCTTGTTCGCCGTGGTGGCCCTGGTCATCCTGGCCACCTCGGGCCGACCGATTTTCTACACCCAGGAGCGTGTCGGTCAAGGTGGTCGACTCTTCCGGATGTTCAAGTTCCGGAGCATGAAGCGCGATGCCGAAGGCTCGACCGGGCCGATCTGGGCCTCGAATCACGACGATCGCTGCACCAAGGTTGGCGACTGGCTCCGACAGACCAACATCGACGAACTCCCTCAGCTTTTCAATGTCTTGATCGGCGAGATGAGTCTGGTCGGCCCGCGCCCCGAGCGGCCGATCTTCGTCGAGCACTTCAAGGAAGCCATGCCCGATTATGACCTGCGGCACGCCGTCCCCGGTGGGATGACCGGCTGGGCCCAGGTCCACGGCTGGCGAGGCCGGACCTCGCTCCGAAAGCGCATCCAGTACGATCTCGACTACATCCAGCGCTGGTCGTTCTTCTTCGATTTCAAGGTGCTCTTGATGACCGTCCAGCACGTCGTCTGGCGGAAAACCTCGTGGAAGCCACCAAAGAATCGCCCCAAATTCGACTGATCCCCTCAACGAAGTCTCCGATCCATTGGCGAGATCCAGCGTGCGCGACCCGTTCGCCCGAGATAAACAGTTTCGCCGGTTGATTCGCGGCGATCAGGCCATCGACCTGGTCCTGGCCAACCTCGAACTGGCTCGTGACTCGTATCCGGATCTCGACTTCGACCAGGTTCTCGCCCGGATCGAACTGCTCGCCGACCGCGTCCGCGAGCGCTGTTCGCCGGGGGGGAGTGCCCGGTATGTGATCGGCCAGATCAACTGGGTACTCTTCGTCGAGGAGGGGATTCGGGGCAACCTCGACGATTATTACAACCCCATGAACAGCTTCCTGAACGACGTCCTCGATCGGCGGCTCGGGTTGCCGATCACCCTGTCGATTCTGTACGAGCGAGTCGCGACGCGGGCGGGTCTGACCCTGGGATTCGCCAATCTCCCGATGCATTTCGGACTTCAGATGCCGGGGCCTGACGGCCCCTTGTTCGTGGACCCGTTCCACGAAGGACGCATTCTCGATCTGCCCGCCTGCCAGCGGTTCCTGTCCGAACTCTCCGGACGCGATATCACACTTGGCTCGGACGACTTCGGTTCGTGCTCGGCGGCGGACACCATGGCGCGGATGCTCCGAAACCTGAAGGCGATCTATCTTCAGCAAAAGGACTTCGCCTCGGCGCTGCCGATCGTCCGACGCCTGGCGGCGCTCCGGAGTGATGATCCGCTCGAACTCCGCGATTGGGGGATGGTCAGCCTCCAGGTCGACAGGCCGGGCGAGGCGCTCGAACCGCTTCAGCGCTATGTCGAGGCCCGTCCCGACTCGCCCGATGCCCAGGCGATCCGTTCGCTGCTGAAAGCAGCCCGGCGCGAGGTGGCTCTCCGGAATTGATCGCCTGATCGGAAATTTTGCCGACTTTCGGCAAGGTTCACTCAAGTCCCCCGGTCGGTCAGTCGATGATCGACAGAGAGGGATCGTCGCTTGAGCGGATACCGCGGCGACTGTTCCTCTTCCCTCGGCCTGGTTTCGAGGCCTGGTTCGTGGTCGGGCGGAGTCGCCGATCCGAGTTGGGTTCCTTTTCAAAAAGGTCTCCTAGAACCGACCGCACAGGAGGAGAACCTTGACACCGATGCACCCCACACGACCCCACCTCGCCTGGTTTTTCCTGCTCTCGCCTGTCCTGATGGCCGGCTGCACGTCGACGATGGGCTCCCGATTCGGCGGGACACCGCAAGCGAAATCGATCGCCGTCGTGGGTGATCGGCCGGTCTCCGTCGCCTCGGGAGAGCCCGGCGGGCAGGTCGTGGCCGATGCCTCTCCCGAACCGAAGCTCAATCCCAAGGCCCGGATTTCGGGCCGGGTGGTCGACGAACGAGGCGAACCGGTCGCGAATGCGACGGTCCGGCTTGCCGACGGCGGAACCAAAGGCGGCAAGGATATCCGGGGGACGACCGACGAGTCGGGCGCGTTCACCTTGAATGGACTTCGCCCTGGTTCGACCTACTCGCTGATCGCCGAGACCGACGACGACCGGGGAGCCCTGACCGGTCGAGCCCGGGCGAAAACCGCCGCCACGGACGTCGAGATCGCCATCCTGAGCGACGAGGCCGCCGCCAAGGCGACCACCCGGAAGAATGTGCGACCCGGCTTGAAGACCCGACCGATTTCCAGCCGCGAGGAAATCAGCGACGAACCCGCCGAGACCGGTGGATCGGCCATCAACCGCGAAGACCTCGCGCTTCCCGCCGAATCGGCCGACACTCTTGACCCTGGTCCCCAGCCCGAGGCGGGCCGTCCACAACTCATCCCCCCTCAAGCCACGACCGGCTGGCAGAACGCCCAGTCGGCCCGGAAGGCCCGCCCGAAGACCGCCGACTCGGAAACCCTGGCGGCTTCGGGTGACGCTTCGCCCCGACGGCCCCGGTCTGCACCGGTTCGGGCTGTCCCGCAGGACGACGAGGAAGGTGAAAATCCACTTCCCCCCGCGATCGAACCCGGGCAGGATGTGGAAAGTTCCGTGACGAAGCCAACTTCCGCCCGGCTCAAGCCCGCGAACCGTCCCATCGCCCAGGCACCGAACCCCCGACCCGCCACTGGTGAGATGTCGCTCGCTCCCGAGGCCAGCGCCAACGCCAGGCCTCGATCGCTCGACACGCCGGACACACCGACGACTGCGGCAGTCCAGCCATCGGTTGCGGCCCCGGTCGTTGTCGAGGCCAGCGGTTTACTCCCGGAACCCGGGGCGATGGCCAAGATTGAGCCATCGACGCCGCCGGTCTCGCCCGAACGGCCCGGATCTTCCGAGATGCCACCGGTGGGAGCGGGTGGAGGGGCGATCACCCTGACAGCGATTCCGCCCGGTCCACCTCCGACAAGTTCCGTGCTGGCTGAAGATATTGCTCCCTCTACTCCGGCGTCCCAGCCGGTTTTTGCGTCTCGGGAACCGGCGGCGCCCGCTCAAACGAACCCAGCCGACTATAATCCGTTTGCCCTGGTGGCCGCGAATCCGCCGGAGTCCGCTCGACCGGCCGAACCTGCGCCGGCCGCTCCCGCTCCGCCGGCCGCGCCGGAAGACCTGGTCGCGACGGCTCCGGCTCCGACCGGCCCGAAGACGAAATGGGGTGATCTGGCGGCCAAACCGGCTCCCGCTATCGTCAAAATCGAGCCGACCAAGACGACTCTGGCCAGCTCGATCGTCAAGCGATTCCGTCCGGCTCCGGTCGCAAAAGTCGAGAAGGTCGACCCGTCGATCGCCCAGTGCAGCTACGACGCGCGACTCCGGACGCTCAAGGATTTTCGACTCCCGGACCTCGACGGCAGACCGGTTCGGTTCCAGGATCTCGACGCCGACTTCGTCCTGCTCGACTTCTGGGGTACATGGTGCGCTCCCTGCCTGGAGTCGATCCCTCACCTTGTCGAACTGCAAAAACGGTACGGGCCGACCCGGCTTCGAGTCGTCGGAATCGCCTGCGAGGACGTCGCACCCGAACAGCGGAAGGCGAAGGTCGACGAAGTTGCCCGGAAGCTCGGTATCAACTACACCGTGCTGCTCTCGACCATGGATGGCAAGCCGTGCCCGGTCCAGTCGTCGTTCGCGATCCAGGCGATGCCGACGATGATCCTGCTCAACCGGAAGGGAGAGGTCCTCTGGCGGAGCACCGGTTCGACCGCCGCCAACGAGACCCGGCTCGACCGGGTGCTCGCCTCGCAGATGAGCTGGTCCGAGACCGCCCGTCGCTGATCGACCGGGCTACGACAGCCCGACGATCTCACCATGCTCATCGACATCGATCCGTTCGCCGGCCGGTCGCTCTGGCAGACCCGGCATCCGCACGATCTCGCCCGTCAAGGCGACGACAAAGCCGGCTCCCGCCGCGATTTCGAGGTCGCGAACGGTCAAGGTGAATCCCTTCGGCCGACCCCTGAGCTTCGGATTGTCCGAGAGCGAGTCCTGCGTCTTCGCCATGCAGACCGGCAGTTTGCCGAGCCCGAGCTTCCTCGCCTTCTTGATCTTGGCCTCGGCCTGCGGCAGAAACGACACGCCATCCGCGCCGTAAATTGCGGTCGCGATCCGCTCGATTTTCTTCTCGATCGACCATTCCAGCGGGTAAAGCGTGGTCAACGGCGTGAGCGGTCCCGAAGTCGCCGCGACGACCTTCTCGGCCAGGTCGATGGCTCCCGCGCCACCGTTGGCGAACAGGTTCGCGGTCGAACACGCGACCCCTCGGGCCGTGCAGAAGTCATGGACGACCTGAAGCTCCTCGGGCGTGTCGGTGCCAAACTGGTTGATCGCCACGAGGGTTGGCTTGGCGAAGTTCTGCGCCGCGTCGAGATGCGCGGCGAGGTTGTCGAGCCCACGCTCGACCGCCTTCGGATCAGGGGTGGTGAGCGCGTCGAGTGCTGATCCCCCGTGCATCTTGAGGGCACGAATCGTCGCCACGATCACGATGGCCGACGGATTCAGATTCGCCGATCGACACTTGATGTCGAAGAACTTCTCGGCCCCGAGGTCGAATGCGAATCCCGCCTCGGTCACGGCGTAGTCGCCAAACGCCAGCGCCATCCGGGTCGCCAGGACCGAGTTGCAGCCGTGCGCAATATTGGCGAACGGGCCACCGTGGACGAACGCCGGGGTTCCTTCCCGCGACTGGACCAGATTGGGCAAGAGAGCGTCTTTGAGAATGGCGGCGAGAGCGCCGGTCACTCGCATCGCGCCGGCGTGGATCGGCTTGCCGTCGGTCGTATAGCCGATCAAGATCCGGTCGAGCCGGGCTCGAAGATCCTCGGGCGAGTCGGCCAGGCAAAGGATGGCCATGACCTCGCTCGCGGCGGTGATATCGAAGCCCGACTCGCGAGGGATTCCCCCCTGACCAGGACCGCCGAGCCCGATGATGATCTTCCGGAGCGCCCGGTCGTTCATGTCGAGCGCCCGCTTCCACAAGACCCGGCCGGGATCGAGCGCCGTATCGCCAAAATGAAGCCGGTTGTCGATCGCGGCAGCCAGCAAGTTATGAGCAGCCGTGATCGCGTGGAAGTCGCCGGTGAACTGAAGATTGATCTGATCCGACGGCGTGAGCCGACAGGCCCCGCCTCCGGTCGCGCCCCCTTTTCGCCCGAAGACCGGCCCCATCGACGGTTGCCGGAGCGCCAGGACCGATTTCTTGCCGATCTTCCGCAAGCCTTGAGCCAGGCCGATCGAGGTCGTGGTCTTCCCCTCACCCGCCGGCGTCGGCGTGATGGCCGAGACCAGGATCAACTTGCCCGGCTCGCCGGTCGCCTCGGTCAAAGCCTGGAGGCGGATCTTGGCCTTATCACGGCCATAAGGCTCGACCTGAGAGTCGGAGATCCCCAGCTCGCGGGCGACTTCGGCGATGGGTTGGGGTTCAGAGGGAGGAGTAGCCATGATCAAAATATCTCTTGAAACGAAAGTTCCCGCATCACTTCAAATACTTGCCCAGCCAGTCATGAACCTCGCGCCACCAGACGATCCGGTTGGCGGGCTTGGCGATCCAGTGGCCTTCGTCGGGGAAATACACGTAACGGCTGGGGACTCCTTTGCGCTGAAGGCCGGTGAACATTCCGAGCCCTTGAGCGTCGGGCACGCGGAAGTCGAGCGCTCCGTGGATCACCAAGGTCGGCGTCTTGAAGTTGCCGATGAAGGC
>JAJYCH010000864.1 GCA_021778575.1 Planctomycetota bacterium | reverse complement strand
CGAGTGGTGGCCTTCCAGAGCCGGGCCGTGTTGTCCTTGCCCCGGGTGAGAAGTCGCTGGCCCGTCGAACTGAGCAGCGAATTCTGGATCTCAAAACCATCGTGGGTGATCAGCGGCAAGAGCGGGGCGAAGGTCTGGCCGGTGGCGAGGATGGCCATTGTGGCGAATTCGCGGAGATGCATCTGTTCGGGAGTGTCAGCCATGTTCCACCTAATCTGCGCTTTGCCGAAAGCAATCTGGGTATTTAGTTCGAGGTCTTTGGGCTTCGTCTTGAGCGAACCAGCCCTCCGAAGCAAGCCGACGACTGGATCACTGCGAAGCTCGATGAGGTCAAGATCAATCCGAAGACTGGTCGCATTAAGCTCCAGTTCGCGACGAGAATGCGCGACGGACCCGAGGCTTACCATGTACAAATCGGAGACTCGCTCGGCCTCCATCGCATTAGACTCCGCCTCGATCCGTCTATCTTCCGCGACTACTTCCGCCCGCCGCGCCTTCATCGCCAGCACCGCGCTGATCCCCACCGCCGCGATCAACAACGCCACGAACGCCATCGCCGTGATCAGCCCAACCTTGTGCTTCTTTGCGAACTTCTTCAATCGATACGCCGTACTGGGCGGATGGGC
This sequence comes from Planctomycetota bacterium, assembly GCA_021778575.1. GTDB lineage: Bacteria > Planctomycetota > Planctomycetia > Isosphaerales > Isosphaeraceae > Tundrisphaera. The sequence continues at coordinate 1,943 of JAJYCH010000864.1, read as the reverse complement.
TTGCACGGCTTCACCCGACAGATACCTCTGAACGTCGGCGGCGAAGCCGGTGGCGGTCTCGTAGCGGCGGTCTCGGTCTTTCTCCATGGCCTTCATGACGATCCAGTCGAGGTCGTTCTTGAGCAAGAAGGCCAGGGCCTTGGGCTCACTCCCTCGGTTGGCGGCCAGGGTTGGCAGGGCCTCGGCGGTGCTCAGGCGGGTGCTGGGCCTCGGCGGTTCCTGCTCTCGGATCACTCGAAGGATTTCGAGGAGACCGGCTCTCTCGAATTCCTTGCGGGTGAAGGGGGTCGAGCCGGTGAGCAGTTCATAGAGCAAAACCCCCAACGCGTAAACGTCCGAGCGTGTGTCGATGTCGAGCTGATTGAACTGGGCCTGTTCGGGGCTCATGTATTCGGGGGTTCCGACCACCGCTCCGAAGCCGGTGACGAGCGTGTGGTCGGTCAAGGGCTGGCCGGCGGCCTTGGCGACTCCGAAGTCGATCACCTTCGGCACCGGCCGGTCGTCATACCGGGCGACCAGGACGTTACTCGGCTTCAGGTCGCGGTGGATCACGCCCTTCTGGTGGGCGTGCTGCACTGCCTGGCAGACCGGGATGAATAATTCGAGCCGCTGTCGAAGCGTCAGTTTGCGATCGTCGCAATACCGGGTGATCGGCACCCCTTTGACCAGTTCCATGACGAGAACGGTCGGCCGTCGCTGGTCGACCCGGCGTCAAGAACCCGCGCGATGTTGGGGTGATCCATCAACGCAAGTGCTTGCCTTTCGGCCTCGAACCGGGCGAGAACGGCTCGGGTGCCCATCCCCTCCTTGATCAGCTTGAGCGCGACGGTCCGCTTGACCGGCTCGGTCTGCTGGGCCATCCAGACGCTGCCCATCCCTCCTTCGCCGATCGGCTCAAGAAGTTTGTAGCGACCGGCGATCACGACCCCAGCTTTCTCGTCGCGCGACGCGAAATCGGCCGTGGGAGCCGCGCTCGGGGCGGGAGGTTCGAGGAACTTTTCGGCCGAAGGGTGAGCGAGCAAGAGCCGGTCGACCTCGTCGCGGAGGCGAACATCCCCCCGGCAAGCTCCATCAAGGAACGCCGCGCGTTCTTCAAGGGGGCGCTTCTCGAGCGCGGCGAGGAAGATTTCTTCGACGAGGGAAGGGCGACTCATGGCAAATACTCCGCGAAAGTCCTGGGGTCATCCCTTCCATGCGAGAATCCGGGCGGAACTCCCTCAAGGCTCGGGCAAATTTTCTCAGGGGCCGAGCGGAGGCCCCGTTGATTCGGAATCGCTGAGGTCGGAGTAGAGGCGGGTTCTGGCGTAGGTCCAGTAACGTTCGGCGGTCGCGATGGATATTCCGAGAATCTTGGCGGCTTCGGGAACCGTCAAGCCCGCGAAGAATCGAAGCTTGACCAGCTCGGCACGGACGGGTGATTCCTCGGCAAGTCGAGTGAGGGCCTCGTCGAGGTCGAGGACGTCGATCGTCACCGGATTGGCGGCCAGACGGTCGAGATCGGCATCGACTCTGCGGAATCGGCCGCCCCTTCTGGGGCCATTCTTGCTCCGGGCATTCTCGATCAGGATTCGCCGGATCGCTTCGGCCGCCGCCGCGAAGAAATGTCCGCGGCTCTCCCAGCGTGGTTCCTGACCCTCGGGGATCAACCGTAAATAGGCTTCGTGCACCAGGGCCGTGGCCTGGAACGTCTGCCCGGGGCGCTCGTCGGCGAGTTGCCGGGCGGCGAGCTTACGGAGTTCGTCATAAACGACCGGAAGGAGCTGGCCGGCGGCCAGCGGGTCACCCCGGTCAATTGCGGCGAGAATCTGCGTGATCTGACTCATTCCCACCAGTTTACACGACCGACAATCGGCGGAAAATGCCGCCCTTGATTTCGTGCCAGGCACGACGACTTGAGTAAGCCAATCGTGAAGCACATCTGGATTTCCTCGAAATGGTCACCC
>JAJYCH010000863.1 GCA_021778575.1 Planctomycetota bacterium | reverse complement strand
GCCTACGACTGGCCGGGAAACATTCGCGAACTCGAGAACGTGATCGAGCGGGCGGTCGTGCTTTCCGAGGGGCCGGCACTCACTCTCGACGACCTGTCGAGCGACATCCGCCATCCGGGGCGTCGTCGCGGTCGTCCTCGAGAATTGCGTCCGGTTCGGGGCCGACCGGAGTCGGGTCGGAGCGGAGATCGCTCGGGGGGATCATCGGGGGTGGGGCCGCTGGGATCGGGTCCGGCCTCCGGCCTTTCGACTCTCGATTCCGGAGAGACCGACGAGGAGTCGGCGGCGTTCGAGAAGCATCGGCTTCTGGATGCCCTGGCCGAAGCCGGTGGGAACAAGAGCGTGGCGGCTCGGCTACTGGGAATGCCCCGGAGCACCTTCTTCAGCAAGCTGAAGAAACACGGCATCTCGGGAAGTTGACTCGGGCCGGCAGGGCGATCCGGTTTTGAAACGAACGACCGCCCGGCGCAACGACGCCGGGCGGTTATTTCGCGAGTCGATCCGGCTCGACTTACTTGGGGGCTTCGACCTTGGGGGTCTCGGCGGGCTTGGCTTCGGCCGGGGCTTCGACCTTGGGGGTCTCGGCGGGCTTGGTCTCGGCCGGGCCTTCCATCTTGGGACCTTCGGGCTTGACTTCAGCCGGCTTGACTTCAGCGGGCTTGGTCTCGCCCGGCTTCGGGGCTTCGGCGGCGGGGTCGCAGCCGACGACAACCAGGGTCAGCAGGGCGAACGAAGCGAGGAGGAAAGAACGCATCTACCATCTCCAAGGTGATTTGGCATCAGACCAGGGGTCTCGTCGCACATGCGAGAGCCCCGATCGAGATCGCGGCAGGCAGGCCCGGATGCTCGAACGGACCCAGCATGCGTCGTCTCGACGAGTTTTTCAAGTCAGCACCTGGTTTCTTCCGTGACGATTCCCGGATCGCAATCGTGTGAATCTCACAAAAATCCGACTTAAGTCTCATGGGGACTTGTCTTTCGAGAGCGTGAGGATTCGGGTGATCTCGACCTTTTGAGGGAGTTCCTTTCCCTGCATCGTCCGGGAGACTTCGACAATCTCGGAGGTATTCGACTTCGCGATCCGGCCGCTGGCATTGTTAAAATCGATTCGGCCCGAAGTCTCCTCCTTCTTGTAAACCAGGGCCAGACTGGGGTCGACCTTCAGCGGTTCCATCTTGGCCGTGAAGTCGATCGCGTCGAGGTTGGGCGTGCCGGTTTCGGGACCTTTATAGGTGAAGATCTGCTCGATCCCCCGGGTCTGCCCCGCCACGTCCGTGGGAATCTGAAGCTTTCGGGTCCAGGTCTCTCCGACGGTCACTCCGGCTTCCGGCAGCGGCGTGACCATCTGGGTCAGCATGTTTTTCAAGCCTTCCTCGGAAAACTGGCCCTTCGGACCGCCCCCGTCGTTGGAGGCGTTGAGGTTTGCCAGCAATTTGTCGGAGAGCTTGATCTCGCTCAACTCGCCGCGAGGGTTCATCTTCGACACGAACTCGGCTCCGACCAGAATCTTGAAAATCGGCCCGAACAGGCTTTCGCCGTCGCCCAGTTCCTTCGAGTCGGCCGAGATCTTGCTGCCGGGAGTCGTCACCCCGATCCGGACCCGGTCGATCGTCTGGGTCAACGTCGCCACGCCCGAGGGGGCGACACTCTTGATCGTCCAGGTCATGTCGAGAATCAGCGAGATTGTCCGCTTGACCTCGCGCCCGGTCGGGTCCTGGCCGCTGGTCACCGTCGTTTGTTCCATCGCGTAAGCCAGGGTTTCGCCCGGGTTGAGCTTCCAGCGGAGCGTGGTCTTTCCTTGAGCCTGGGCCGTCGACGCCCCGAGCCCGAGCAACACGAACCCGAGCACCAGGGCCGGAGCCACCCGACGGGCCGCGAATTTCTGCTGTGTCGTCGACATGGTGACTCGGACTCCTTCGATCTTGGGGTAAAGTTCCGCCTCGGTTCGATCCGTCGGCGAGTTTTCGGGGCGTTCGAGGTCAGCCTAACCCGAGTCTGCCGCCGATTCGAGACGGATTTGCCGATTTCCCCGGATTTTGCCGCAATTGCCATTCCGCGATCCGCCTAAACGCGACGGGCCAGGATCGCGCGCGACGCCCCGGCGTGGTCGGCGATCAGGAGCAACGTGGCCGGGTTCGGTCCCGCCGGTCGGAGCTGCTCGCGGTAAGCTTCCGGGGTTTTCTTGAGCCCCCGGGTCTTGATTTCGAGCGGTCCGAGCCCTCGCGTGCTCACCTCGCGACGGAGAATCTTGAGGTCGAGCGGAAAGGTCTCGACGACCTCGAACGCCGCCAGAAACGGCGACTGAACGGCTTGAGAACCGGTCAACAGATCCACCCCGGCCACGATCCGTCCGAGCCCTTGTGCCGCGGCGAAGCCATCGAGCAGTCCCGACCGGACCAGGCTCGGGTCGGGGTCGAATACCCAGGCGCCCAGAGGCTGGGTCGCGTGGGTCTCTCCCCAGGGTCCATCGCGATCGGTCCAGGTCGCGCCGCTGGGCAGGCTCGTGGCTCGACGACGTATGCCGGCGCTCGCCCGATCGCCGAACCAGAGCGTCGCCTCCTTTCACTCGGCGCC
>JAJYCH010000862.1 GCA_021778575.1 Planctomycetota bacterium | reverse complement strand
TCAAAGCGTCGTCCGCCTCGATCAGCCTCCGTCCCGGATTCATCCGAGCGGGCGATTGAAACCGAGGAAAAGGACGACGTGATCGGCCGCCTGGGATCGTTGAAGGCTCTCGTTCGGCGAGGGTTAAAATCAGCGAGGTCAGGCGGCTCGGTCTTTTCGAAGACGAGTGCGACCGGATCAGACCGCGTCCACCTTCAACGAGCCCCGACGCCAATCAGCAGGTGGGAATTGTTCGGCAACATCTTGTCGAAATAGTTGAACTGGTCGGTCGGAGTCACCACCACCGACTGGAATTGCGACGTCCCCTGATGGGTCAGGTCGAATTTGAGCTGGACCTTGCCGTTAGGGTCGAGCGCGTTGAGCAGCATGGCCGAAGACTCGAAACCGTCGCCCAGCTTGAGCCCGACCGCCTGGCCGGTCATCACCGACTGACTCTTGACCTGGAGCAGCTTGAAGCCGTAACCCGGCATGGTCTTGCGCAACTGGGCGGCGACCACCGGCGAGATCTTCGGGTCCATCGCCTGATTGCCGGGCGTGGCCAGAACACCGAACATCACCACCTGTCGCTCGGTCGGTGCTTGCGCGAGGGCCTGGTGGACGAAAGGGGCCGAGGGCACCGACCACAGCCCGACGACGGCGGCGACCAGCAAGGCCGACCGAAGGGTGACCAGACGTGAGGGCCGGACCAGGGTCATAGCGAGGTGAACACCATCTTCCCCGTCATGATTTCCACGGCGCCGATGACATCGTGCGGCATGATCGGCGGAATCAAGTTCGACTTTTCCGGCCAGGGCTGCTTGAGACGATTGACCTTGGGCTCGTCGGTCTTGTTCATCGGGATCGACACCAGCAGCGTCTCATCGTCATTGACGTGAAACGTGGGGATCACGTCGGTATCGCGATCCTGAGCCGGCACACCCTGGGCAATCTGGGGGGCCGGGGTTTCCGGAACCGGTTCCAGGATGACTTCGAGAGGATTCTTGACTTCAACCTGGGCCACCTGGGTCGGTTCGACGCGAATCGAACGCTGCCAGTAGAAGCCGGCGGCGACCAGAATCGCGGCCGCCTGGGCCAGAATCAGGGTCGGCTTGAGCCAGTGCTGCCGGGGGACGAGCCGGAGCGGAGCCGTGGCCGCCGGTCGAGCTTCCAGGGCCACCGAAGCTTTGGCCCAGAGGGCATCAAGCTCGGCCGAGGTCGGCTCGGCGGGGCGAGTCGCTTCCCAGATCTGGTCGAACCGGGCGGCCTGGTTGGACCACCGGGCGCAAGCCGGACAGTCGGCCAGGTGGCCGGCCATCGCGGCCGGAGACAGGGCTCCGGTCGGGCTCGCGAGTTCACGGATCAGGTCGTCGCAACGCATCGGATCAGACTCCCACAAAAGACGGCGATGGTCGAGCTTCGGCCGCGATTATTCGAATTTCGGTTCGCTTCCGTTCGCTCAAAGACCTTCCTCGCCTTGCAGATACGATTGCAGCCGGATTCGGGCATTGGAGATCCGGCTCATCACGGTTCCGATGGGAATGGCCTGGGCCGAGGCAATCTCCAGGTAGCTCAGCCCCCCCTCGGCAAACAGCACGAACGTCTCGCGCTGCTTCCACGGAAGTTTGTCGAGAGCGGCATTGAGCGCTTTCCGAAGATCTTCTCGCCTCAAGTTTTGTGCCGGATCGCTGTCCATGGCGGGCTCGAAGCCTCCATTTTCGCTATCGATCGTGGCCAGACCAAAAAACGTCTGCCGTTTCCGTCGTCGGCCGACGTCGTAAGCGGCATTGGTCACGATCTTCAGAAGCCAGGTCCGGAACGTGCTTCGACCATCGAAATCGTGCAGGTGAGCGAGCGCCTTGATCATCCCGTCTTGCGTGGCGTCCTGGGCATCTTGTTCCTTGCCAAGCAAGCGGTAAGCCACCTTGAAGGCGACATCCCAGTGCCGGCGAAACAACTCTTCCCGGGCGGAGGAATCTCCGTCGCGAGCCAAGCGAACCAGGTCTTCATCCGTCGCCATCGTTTCGATGGATGCCTCGGGCATGCGATCACCTTACCCTGAGGACGATCGATCGCGCCAGTTTATTCGATTTCCCACCGTGTCGAAACGGCGAAGCCGGGATTTTCCTCCGGGACCGCGACAATTTCATGCACGCATTTATCCGGTTGGCAAGAATTGCCGGAAGCGACAAGCGGTTTTGTCGATTTTTCCTCAAGAATCCGATTTTGCTGGTCTTGACCGATTTTGGCAATGTTTGCAGAATGCGGCCCGTTCGAGTTCGGGACTCGGCCCCCGTCCTCGGATTCACCTCGGATTTACTCCTCCGAACCTAGTTGTCAGAGGACGAGTCCCCGCCGAGACTGAGGTTTCAACCGACCGCCCGAGAACAGATGTTCGGTTGCGACCCGGCTCGATTGACCGAGCCATGGATGGAACGGCGAAGGGGAGCGGATCGGGGTTGCCATGAGATCATGGCTCGACTTACGAGGAGTTTCGCCGTGTTGAGACGCTGCACTGCAACCTTGGGCCTGCTGACCGTCGCCTTGATTCTGGGCGTGGGGCCGGCGCCGGCCTTGGCCGCGAGCATTGTGTCGGAGAA
>JAJYCH010000861.1 GCA_021778575.1 Planctomycetota bacterium | reverse complement strand
CCGACAACTGAATCTTGACGCCACGGGCGCCGCCATCCATAGTCTGTTCGAGAGCGCGCTTCATCGTCCGGCGGAAACTCGAGCGCTTCTTGAGCTGCTCGCAGATATCCTCGCTGATGAGCTGGGCTTCAATTTCGGGGCGAGCGACTTCCTGAATCTTGATCTCGATCCGGCGACCGGTGAGGGTCTGCAGCTCCTCCTGGAGCTTCTCGACCTCGGCCCCTTTGCGACCGATAATCACGCCCGGGCGGGCCGTGAAGAGCAGGACCGTGACCGCGTCACGGGTGCGCTCGATCTCGATCCGGGGAATCCCGGCGTAGCTGTATTTGCCTTTGATGAACTTGCGAATTTTGAAGTCTTCGACCAGAAGGTCGGAAAACTCCTGCTTCGAGGCGTACCAGCGGCTCCGCCAGTCTTCCATGACGCCGACGCGGAAGCCGGTGGGATTGATCTTCTGGCCCATCGAGGTTGACCCTTCGGTTTAATCCTGATCCGCTGCCGCGCCGACTGGCGTCGCGCCACGCGACAGGTAGGTTTCCAGGTCGGAGACAATGATGACGATGTGGGAGCTTCGCCGTCGGATCATATAGGCCATGCCGCGGGCCCGAGGCATCAGACGCTTGAACATCGGACCCCCCTCGCCGCGGATTTCCGCGACGATCAGGTCACCCGAGTTCCGGACGCCCTTGTCCTCAGCGTTGGCCATCGCGCTCTTGAGCACCTGTTCGATCATCCGAGCGCCACGATTCGGCATCCATTTGAGGATGTCGAGGGCGTCATCGGCGTACTTGCCGCGAATCAGGTCGAGGATCGGCAGGAGTTTCCTGACCGAGATCCTCGCGAATCGGTGAGTGGCTGTGTAAGAAGGCATTGTGACGTTCTCTAAAGGACTCGCGACTCGGGGATCACCGAACCCAATCGGAACGAGACTCGTCGAACAGGACGAGACGAATCCGTTAACCAGTTCGACACCCGACGCTCCCGTCCTCCCCTTTCGTGGCTAGTGAGTCCCCATGGAGTCCCGAGTCGAAACCGCCGAGGTTTTATTTCTTACCACCCTTGACTGCCTTGCCGCCGTGACCGCGGAACGTCCGAGTCGGGGCAAATTCTCCCAGCTTGTGGCCGACCATGTCCTCGGTCACATACAGCTTGACAAAATTTCGGCCATTGTGAATGGCGAAGTTCTTGCCGATGAACTCAGGCACGATCGTGCAGGCCCGAGCCCAGGTCTTGATCGGCTCGCGGTTCCCCGTAGCCTCGGTCCGATACACCTTCTCGAGCAGTCGCTCGACGACGTATGGACCCTTCTTCAGCGAACGTCCCATGGATCTCCGGTCCCCGACCCCTCGGGGTCATGCGCCCCGGTTCCCGGGGCGGTAGCGATGATGACTCGATGAAATTTCCCGCACTCGCGATGAATCAACAGGCAGGACGACGAGGCCGGTCGTCCCAATAAACATGCCGTGACGACCGGCCCAAACTCGCAAACCAGAACCGGGGCGACGAGCCACCCCGTGAATCAGACCTTGAGCTGGCCGTAGCGAACACTCTTCCGGCGTCGGATGATCGCCGAGTTCGACGGCTTCCGCCGTCGACGGGTCTTACCCCCCTTGGCGAGCTTGCCGGTCGGCGAGCACGGATTACGACCGCCCGAAGTCCGACCTTCACCACCACCCATCGGGTGATCGACCGGATTCATGGCGACGCCTCGAACGTGCGGACGACGTCCGAGCCAGCGCTTGCGTCCGGCCTTGCCGAGACGAATGTTCATGTGATCGGAGTTGCCCACCATCCCGATCGTCGCCCGACAGGCGGCCGGCATCCGGCGGACTTCACCCGAAGGCAAGGTGATCTGCGCCCAGGTGCCTTCACGAGCGGTCAACGTGGCCCCAACACCCGCCGACCGACAGAGCTTCGCTCCACCCCCCGGCTGCATTTCGAGGTTATGAATCGACACTCCCGTGGGAATCTTGGAAAGTGGCAGGCAGTTTCCGACTTTCGGCTCCGCGGTCGGACCGCTGGAGACGGTCATTCCCGCCTTGAGACCTTCCGGGGCGATGATGTATTTCTTGACGCCGTCCGGAAAGACGATCAGAGCGATCCGGGCAGAGCGGTTGGGGTCGTACTCGATATGAGTGACCTGCGCCGGGATGCCGTCGTGATCGTTTCGCTTGAAGTCGATGATCCGGTACATCCGTTTGTGTCCGCCACCGCGATGCCTCGCGGTGATGAACCCCTGGTTGTTCCGACCACCGGTCTTCCGGAGCGGCTCGGTCAGGCTCTTTTCCGGTTTCTTGTTCTTATCAGTCAGTTCCGAGAAGTCACTGACCGAGGCATTGCGTCGGCCGGGACTGGTCGGTTTGTAGTAGCGGATACCCATCGCGATCGCGTCCTTCTGCTCGGCTCAAATTCGGCCCGAAGTGGCGGCGGCCCGATTCGAGCCCTGGCCGCGTCAACCGTTCGTTCGCTCAAGATCAATAAAAATCAATCCGGTAATCATCGTGGAGGGCGACGATCGCCTTCTTCCAGTTCCGCATCCGACCGACCTTGAGCCGGTAGCGGCGGAGCTTGCCACGCCGGTT
>JAJYCH010000860.1 GCA_021778575.1 Planctomycetota bacterium | reverse complement strand
GCCGGCAATAATGCCCTGATTCCCTCGACCCGGGACGCGATCACGGAAGCCAACTACCGCAAGCAGCCGCCCAAAACGGAGGATCCCCCCGGTGCCCGTCTCTTCTCCGGCGAGATCAATTCCGGCATCGTGACCACTGCAACCTGGACGATGATCCAGGCCATGCCAGCCGAACTCCGTCAGGAATATGAGGCACTGACGGCTGAGTCACTGATCTTGTATCCCCGCAATTGGGTCGCCGAAAGCGGGACCGATTACGACCGACTCGTCGAGAAATATGGCCTCCAACCGCTCCCCTGGTCGTCCACGCTCAATCTGGAGAGCCGGAAGCAGAACATCGAGGCGCCGATCGACGCCGACCATGTCAGCCTGAAATTTCCGATCGGCAACCAGGCCCAGGCCATGATCGACAACCGCCAGGAGGCCGAGGAACGCGATGGAAGAAAGAGCGGCCGCGCTCTGAGCTGGAAGTTGATGGCGAACAGCCTGTACGGCGTCTTGGGCAGCGAGTATCTCCCGACCGGAAATGCGGTCGCTGCCAACGTTATCACGGCGACAGCCCGCGCCGCGGCGTTCTCATTGATCCAGTCGCTCAATGGCTACCAGGTGATCACCGACGGCTGCACATACCGCCGCGACCAGATTCCGGCGTGTACCTACGCCGAATGTCTCCGGCTCCAACCAGATTACGCAATTCACCGGGCCGAGGCCGGCGGGCCGATCCCCTTCCTCGACCCGGCCAAGGTCCCGAGCGACGACGCCGAGTTCACCATCTGGTATCGCGAGCACGCCCGCAGATTCTTTGGTATCGAGGGCGGTCCCACAATCCAACCGTTTGCCCTCCACGACCTCGAGCACAAAGAGACGGCAGGTCGAACGACGTTTGACGCCATCGCCTGCATGGGCGCCGGTGACTACGCGAAATGCAACCTTCAACTGGACGGTTCGTGGAAGATTGAGGAGACCAAGATTCGCGGCATGAGCGATCAGAGCAAGGACCAGATCAACGACTGGATCCTGAGCACACTTCCGAACGACCACCTCAAGAATTTACCGCCGGTCACGGAAGACAGTCGCCTGCTCAAGCTTGGCGAGGCCAGGGCCAGAGCTCGGCAATTTCTCCGGGAGGGTGCCCAAGTGGTTGCACTTCCGCTTGGCCACCACGACATCAGGGTCCAGGCCTACAAGGCGATTCGCCACTCCGCTTTCATCTTTCGCGACGCCCGACAATCAAAGACACTCAAACGACAGATCGACAATTTCACGAAAAAGTATCGGAGCGGGTTAGAGATCCTCGCGCTGAAGCGGGCCTACCGAGGCCGCCCCGCCGGCTCGCTTACAACAATCCTGAGCTCGATCTACGACAGGATCCGGACCGGGAAGCGACGACCTGCGAATAACCTGAACCTGACCCGTGAGACCGAGGCGATCAAATTCGCGGCCAACGAGCGCATTGCGACGGTGAAAACTCTCCGGAACAACGCTCGCGAGGATCTTTTCGATCGGATCGACGCAGCCTCACTCGATCACAAAACCCTGGCTGCCGCGATCCTCTGCACCGACCCCACCAACTCACCGCTCGAGCACAACGGTTCACGGCACGCGGGCAACGACAAGTAATCCGGCTCCGCGAATCGATGGTTGTGTCAACCGTGTTGAAGACATGACCAAGGCAGCGTCGAGGCCAAGGAAGGCCCGACTGCTGCGGTCAGACCATGAGCGTAAGACCCGACAACGCTCTAACGCCATCTTGTCAGCTCCGACGATCCGGTCGCGGAAAGGCTCCGGGGACTTGGCATCGAGAAGGAGTTTGACAAGGCATCCTCCGATTCGATCGACCGGCCCGTAGGCGATCTGGAATGGACAAGATTGATCGGTGCTCGTTTCGACTCGTTCCACCACCAAGAGTGAGTCCGTACCACAGACACATCGAGAGAACCGCCGCCGACAGTGCAATTGCTCTAACAACCGAACCAAGACTTTACGCCATTGTTTCTGAGATAGGCACGGGCGAGGCAAGCGGCGAGAGCGGGGGGGGACCGGGAGCGCCAGCTCGTGACGACCGGAGGGTGTGGGGTCTCCAACGACCGCCGAGTCGGAGATCACGTCGAGGAAGGAAACCATCTCGCCGGCAGTGTGAAGTACCGGAGTCACCAATTGGCCTGACGGCCTCAACGCGTGCGACCGGAAGCGTGTCGATCCCGGGTCGGTGCTCGACTTGGTGTGCTTGGCTGATGATTCCCATAACAATGCAGGACGGGGCGCATCTGAGTTCGGTCTCATGGCCGACGAATGCCGGAGGGCAGACAGAAAGGCCGAAGGCCGAGGCACCGACCAGGGGGCTAGATCGCGGCCATTAGCTTGACCGTGGATCAGGCCTCGGAAGGCAGACGACGCATCGTTGATCGTGGTCGGCTCAGCGGAGTCACACTGGTCGTCTTCGTCGTAGGACATGGCGGTATATTCGCCAACCTTTTCCTAGGCGAGCGAGCCATGGATGCTGAAGCAGACAGGCACCATCGCCCCCCCCCCCCCCCCCCCCCCCCCCCCCCCCCCCCCCCCTCCCCCCTCCGGCCCCCCCCCCCGC
>JAJYCH010000859.1 GCA_021778575.1 Planctomycetota bacterium | reverse complement strand
CGCCTGGACCGCCGGCAACAGCAGCGCGATCAAGACCGAGATGATCGCGATCACGACCAGGAGCTCGATCAAGGTAAAACCTCGGTGGAATTGGCGATCTCGGAGTCTCACGGGATTACCTCGCGGGAAGGACGATGGGAATAAGGGATTCGCGGCTCACCCGCGATTTCAAAGGGGAACGGGCCGGGAATTCGGCGTGGACCCGGACCTGGCGGCGGTCGGGCGAATCGGCGAGCTTCTCGACCTCGATCAGAACCGTTCCGGGACCGCGACCGCCCAGGTCTTCGGTACGGATTTCCCAGGTCTCGCCCGGGTAATCAGTCGAGGCCGCCAGCCGGCTTCTCGCCCGGTCGAGCCCCGAATCGGCCAGCAATCCCGCCTGAATCCGCCGCTCCTCGGACCTCAGCGCCGACCTCCGGGCGAACGCGACCTTGAGCAGCCCCGCGCAGACCATCACGATCACCATCAAGGCGATCAGTGCGACGACCGAAACCAAGCCTCGGCGGCGTCGGCGACGAGCAATGAAAACCGGGCTCATCGGGCCACCCCGATTCGTCGCTGGTCCTGGCCCAGTTCGGCCTCGATCCGGAAGTCGCGATAGAGCGAGTCCTCCTTGCCGTCGAGCGGTCGGTCGATCACCAGCGAGGCGAAAGTGGTCGCTCCGTCGCGGCTCGATTCGATCCGGACGTCGGCGTTCGTCGGTCGGCGGTAGAGATCATAATGCTTGACCTTGTCGCCTTGACGCAGGGTCCGGACGATATCGCCGGGTCGAACGAGATACTCGACCGTGCGGCCGTCGGGAAGCTTCAGCGTCATTTTCTCGATGGAGACGGCGGCATGAGCATCGACCCGGAAGTCGGTCGCCAGCCGGCTCAGGTCGGCGGCCAGCTCCGACGATGCCCGGCCTCCTCGGTCGAGCTTCAAGAGCAGGTGGATGATTCCGGCGCAGAGGCCGAGCATCACGGTGACCAGTGAGATCAGGACCAGGACCTCGATCAGGGCGTAACCGGATCGTCGAGGCTTCGGGCGGCTCATTGTCCGGTCCCTCCGTGGCGATACGACCAGGCGATCAGGCGGACGGGCGCCTCGGCCCGGCCCGATCGGTCGAGCCAGCGGACCTCGACGGTGATCTTCTTCCGTGCCGGGGCATCGTCGAAGGGCTCGACGGTCAGGTTGAGCGTCGGCCCGTGCAGGAACTTCGCGGCCGATTCATTGGGCTTGAGGTTGGCCAGGTTCTCGGTCTTCAGGTCGTCCCAGGGGCGGGCGACGATCCGTTCCATGAGATTCGACGCCTCGACGATCGCGCGTTCGCGACGTTCGGTCGCCCGGCGGTCGAGCGCGACCCAGCCGACGACCTGCAAGGTCACCGCCATCGCGACGCCGATCAGGACGCCCGTCAGCGCCATCTCGACCAGACCGAAGCCCGATCGTCGGCGAGGCCGACCGGTCGGTTGTGAAACGATCATGACGACAATTTCCCGATCAAGGTGGTCAAGGGGGTGAAGTAAGCGACGGCGATCAAGAAAACGATCGCGCCCATGATCAGCATCGACCCGATGAAGACCAGTTGCATCAGCGCCTGGAGCCGGAACCCTCGGCGACGTTCGCTGGTCTCGATCAACTCGCGAATGGCCCAGGCCAGGTTCCCCGCCCGCTGGGCCGACGACAGGACGCCAACGTCGGAACCGGTCAACAGCCCGCGCGACCGCAACGCGTCGATCCAGTCCTGGCCATAGCCAACGTCGACCGAGGCTTTCGCCAGTTTCTTGCGAACCCAGAACGTCGGATACCAGTGAGCAAGCAGGCTCATCGCCAGCGCGATCGGTTGCTCGGCCTCGATGAAAAGCAAGAGCGACCGGAGGATCAAGAGCGAGTGACGACGCCGGAGTAATCGATCGAACAGCGGCACGGACATCCCACCGCTGCCGAAATAGCTGATCACGAAAGCGACGGCCAGCCCGAAGCCGAGCAGGAACGGAACCCAGAAATAGTCGACCAGAACGTGCGTCACCCGGATCAGGAACTTCGTGATCTCGGGTAATTCGACCCCGAAATCATAAAAGATCGCCTCGAATTTCGGCAGGATGAAATACGCCAGAAATGTCGTGACAAAAAACCCGGTGCAGCCCACCCAAGCAAGATAGGCCAGTTGACTCCAGACGGTCCGGAGCAAGGGAAGCTGGAGCTTCCTCGCGACCGATGCCTCGCGCAGACCTCGGCCGAGATCTCCCGACAGGCTACCCATCCGGATCAAGAGCCGGGTGGAACGCGGCAGGAGAGCGGGAAGCGAGTCGAGCGCCTCGGGCAAGTCAATCCCGCGCCGGAGCAACTCGGCGAGGGTCTCGGCCCGAACCTGGATTACTCCCAGTGATTGCTCCGCGAACGCCTGAACTCCCGGAGCCAGCGGCATGTTCCGTTCGGTGGAAAGGTCGAGGATTCCGAGCAAGGCGTCCTGGTTGTTCGACCTCTTAAACTGGCTGAGGTACCAGATCGCTCCGATCAGAAACACGAGCGGCGGCAGGATCAGGATCGACTTTGTCACGACAACACGAAGATTCTCGTCGGTGAACCAGCCGCCGGTCGTGTCAAAAT
>JAJYCH010000858.1 GCA_021778575.1 Planctomycetota bacterium | reverse complement strand
GTCGGCCAAGCACGATCTCGGCGTCGGAGAGGTCGGTGACCATCATGTGGAGCAGCGTTCCGCGCGCCCGGTCGACGCAGATCGAACTGGCAGCGGCGGCAGGCGCGGCGAGCAGGATGAACGAGAGCTGGATTCCCGCCAGCGCATAGAAGAAGACCTCGCCGATCGCGGCCAGTTGCGCCAGCGATGGATTCGCGATCGAGCCGCGGTAGTCCCATTCGGTGCTGACCCAGGCGCACGCCATTCCAATCAGAAGGACCAGGACGAAACCGGCTCGCCCCGCGTAAACCTGCCAGCGCCGGGCGGTGGCGAGCATGTCGTAAGTAAAGACCGGTCCGAGCGGGTTGCGTCGCGTCATGCTGGCCGTCCTTGTACGCTTTCAGATCGTCGGAGCGTCATTTGCCGGGATCGGAGTTCGCGTCAGTTCCACGAACGAATTAGAATCGACCGGTCGGCAGGTCTCAAGAGGATAATGGTGGCGGGAAGATCGATCGAGAATCCGTCGCGGTCGCTTGTCAAGCGACGCCGGGTCGGGGACAGGGGCAATCGGTTTGTCAAGTTGGGTTCTTGGGTGGCCGGGACAAAGCGCGGCGTGCCCCGGATTCGACCCAGCCATCCCAGGGCAAACTACGCTTCGCGCCGGCCATCCCTTGAGAATGCAAGTCAGGAACGGCTTGACAAACTGATTCGCCGTGGGTACCCCAAACCAATGGACTTTGTTTCATTCTGCCTGTAAAATTTGAGCTGGTGGTTATCCCACGACGAGGCTCGGACTTGAATAGAAACGATTTGCAACAGCTTGCCGACGATCGTGTACAAGATGCTATTGCACTCCTGGCGTCTCATCGGTGGTCTGCAGCGTATTACATTTCCGGATATGCTATTGAGTGCGGATTGAAAGCATGTATCGCCAGGCAAACGAACCTGCACGACTTTCCCGATAAGCATCTGGCGGAGAAATCTTACACGCATGATCTCACAAAATTACTTGAGGTGGCTGGCTTAACATTGCAGCTCAAGCTTGATACCACGCCCGCCGCTAATCCCGCTTTGGGGATCAACTGGCAACTCGTCAAAGACTGGAACGAACGAGCCCGGTATCAACAGAAATCCGAGCCACAGGCTCGCAGACTCTACGAGGCGGTCAACCACAACGCGGATGGAGTGCTGATATGGATCAGGAACCACTGGTGATCGAAGAAACCGAGGCGGGCGAGAAGCTCGTTCGTCTGTTGGATCAATATGTAAAAGTTGAGGTCGCGTGTTGGGTCAAAGGCAGTGAGGAAGGGCAATGGTACCTTTACATCGCCTCCGATAAAATCGATGATTCTAATCTCGACCTGGTTTACGGTGAAGTCTTGCGATTGGCTGACCAAATGGCCAGCCCCTATCTTGATCCATTCCGAGTGAAATTGATTCCGACCCGCGACCCGATTGCACAGGCAGCCTTAGATATCCAACGCCGTTTTCCAGGCAGAATGGCGACTCGTTTCGGAGGCAAGAACTTTGGCGGGATTGGCGTCGATGGTGTGTTCATCTACCCAGTTCTCAACGCTGCCATTGCCCCCTGATCCCATTCACCTGTTTGATCGCCTGGAGAACACTAGATCGCGAGGAAAAGATCAGGAGAGTAAAATCATAGATTAAATCATGTGTCTTGTACAATTGTGTGTTGACGTGACCAATCGAGATCGAGCTATGGGAATTATCGTGTGAGCGTTGACCTGGACGATTCGACCCGAAAAACAAACGGATTACGACTTCGAGGTGCGCTGGGCTGGGTCTGGACGGTCCTCGGCCCGTTTCTCGGTTTGCTGTTCATCGCCGGGCTTTTCGCCTGGTTGACTCGCGACTCGGGCTCGTTCCTCACGGCTTATAACTGGCGGACGATCGCGGTCCAGACGGTCATCGTCGGGACCGCCGCGCTGGGGATGACCTGCATCATGATCGCCGGAGGGATCGACCTCTCGGTCGGCTCGGCCGTGGCTCTGGTGACGGTGGTCATGGCGCTACTGGTCCGCGATTATCACGTTCCTGTCTTGCTAGCTCTGGGGATCGGTATCGTGGTCGGTGGGGGTTGCGGGCTCTTGAACGGTGGTTTGATCTCCGGGCTCGGGGTGGTCCCGTTCATCATCACTCTGGGGACACTGAAGGTCTTCCGGGGGGTCGCGAAATGGCTCTCGGACAGTACCCCGGCCTATATTCCTCGCGAGGCCAAGGGAACGTGGTTTCGTGAAGTGATGGCGGTCGATCGCCCGGCCCCGAACTGGACTTCGAGCCTCTCCGGCTCACCCGGTGAGATCATCCGCGAACTGACCCGGCTTGCCCCTGGAGTCTGGCTCCTGCTGGTCCTGAGTCTGCTGGTCGCGGCGATGCTCCGGTCGAGCTTGCTCGGCCGCCACGCCTTCGCGATCGGCTCGAACGAGGCCACGGCGCGACTTTGCGGGATCAGGGTCGGGCGAGTCAAGCTGGCCGTCTATGGTCTGGCGGGACTTCTCACCGGTCTGGCGGGCGTCCTTCAGTTCCTCTACCTCGATGGCACTGGCGACCCGACCGCCGCCGACGGACTGGAGCTTCAGGTGATCGCCGCCGT
>JAJYCH010000857.1 GCA_021778575.1 Planctomycetota bacterium | reverse complement strand
ACTCCCCAATCGGACAGGGAATGCGGAAGAACCCTGGATTGGCGAGCCCAAAAATCTTGATGTGACGAGAAGAGAATCGATCGTTCGAGTCGAGAGATCCGGATGTTTTCGGTAGTCGGCGTTCTGCACTTGCCGGGTTTCGGACTGGGACAGGCCCTAGTATGGCCTCGGTTCGTGTCGAGGGAAAGGATTTTTTTTCGAAAAGAGTTACGTCCGGCCGACGACGCGCCGAGGATCTCGATCGCGTGCGCCACAAATCGTTGTCAGTCGATGATTTGACGCATCAAGGCTCAAAGTAAACTCGACCTTCCAATCCGGCGGGTCGCCCCGGCATCTCGTCGCGGGCCGCAGGGTCGTCGTGAACGTAGCGGTATCCCTGGCTGTAGCCGAGTTCGGCCATCAAGGGCGTAACGGCATTCCGCAGATGGAGCGGGACCGGCTCGCGAGCGGTAGACCGGGCGTCCTCCAGGGCGGCGAGGTAAGCACGCTTGACCTGGTTCGACTTCGCGGCCCGGGCCAGATAAATCGTCGCCTGGGCCAGCGGATAAAGTCCTTCGGGAAGTCCAACCAGATGCACGATCCGGGCCGCGGCGTCGGCCTGTTCCATCGCCCGAGGGTCGGCCAGGCCAATATCCTCGGAAGCGAGAATACAAAGCCGTCGAGCGATGAACAGCGGGTCGGCCCCTCCTTCGATCAGCCGGGCGAGCCAGTACAGGCCGGCGTCGACATCGGAATTCCGGATCGATTTGATCAGCGCCGAGGCCAGGTTGTAATGCTCCTCGCCTCCTTTATCATAGGCGAACCGCGCCCGGCCGATCGCTTCGACGATCGCCTCGTCGTCGATCTGTCGGATGCCTTGATTGTCCGGAACGGCCGAACGGACCGCCGCCTCCAGCGCGGTCAAGGCGACCCGGGCATCGCCGCCGCTCGATCGGGCGAGACGGCCGATCGGTCCGTCGTCGATCACCGGGCGGAAGTCGGCCAGACCTCGGATCGAGTCGCCGATTGCGCGGCGGAGGATGGCGGTGACGTCGGCTTCGGTCAGCGGTTCGAGGGTGACGACTCGCGACCGGGACAGGAGCGCGGCGTTGACCTCGAACGACGGATTCTCGGTCGTCGCGCCGATCAGGGCGACCGTTCCGTCCTCGACGGCGGGCAGCAGCGCGTCTTGCTGGCTCTTGTTGAACCGGTGAATTTCATCGACGAACAAGATGGTCTTGAAACCTTGACGCCGGGCCTGTCGGGCCTCGGCAACCGCCTCGCGCAGCTCCTTGACTCCGGCCAGGACGGCCGAGAGCGGCACGAACCGCGCCCCGGCTCGACCGGCGAGCAGCCTCGCCAGGGTGGTCTTGCCGGTCCCTGGTCCGCCCCAGAGGATCAGCGACGGCGGCGAACCACCATCCTCGATCAACCTCCGGAGGAGCTTGCCGGGACCGACCAGATGGCTCTGCCCGACAAACTCGTCGAGATCGCGCGGCCTCATCCGTTCGGCGAGTGGGGCGTCGCGATCCTCGGAGCGTGTCGGTTCGGGCTCGGGATCGCCGAAGAGGCTTTGCGGTTGCGACCTGGCCATGATGACAAGCCTCCTCACTTCGCTCCGACGTGATCGACATCCCGGCCATTGCCCGGAAGCGCTTGGACGACTACTCTACACCAAGTCGGGCGTGGGGTCAGTCAACGCCTGCCCGGCCGAACGAGGTCGCACTCTCCTCTACTTCGATCGATCGGAACCCTATCATGATCCGCAAACCACGATCTCTCCTGATCTTTGGTATCGTCCTGCTACTCGTCCCCTCGGCCCGGGGACAGGAATCGTCGACGAAGGTCGGCAAGACGCTCGGAACGATCGAGCGGTTCGATCCCCGATTCGACAAGATCGTCCCCCCTCACGCGAAGATGGAGATCCTGGCCGAGGGGTTCGACTGGTCGGAAGGGCCGGTCTGGGACAAGAAGGGGGAGTTCCTTCTCTTCTCCGATGTCCCGACAAACACCGTTTATCGCTGGAAAGCCGGCCTGCCCACCGCCGAGGTTTACCTCAAGCCCAGCGGCTACACGGGAAGCGTGCCGCGCGGCGGCGAACCAGGCTCGAACGGCCTGACGCACGATCTCGAAGGGCGTCTCGTTCTTTGCCAGCACGGTGATCGGCGGATTGCCCGACTCGTGGACGGCAAGACGTTTCTGACGCTGGTGGACCGCTACGAAGGCAAGAAATTCAACAGCCCGAACGACGCGGTCTATGCCTCCGATGGGTCGCTTTACTTCACCGACCCGCCTTATGGGTTGCTGGGCCTTAATGCCGACCCGTCGAAGGAACTGCCGTTCAATGGAGTCTATCGGCTTGGTCCCGACGGTAAGTTGTCACTCCTGACCAGGGAGATGACGTATCCGAATGGCATCGCCCTGTCGCCCGATGAGAAAACGCTTTACGTCGCCAATTCCGACCCCGAGAAAGCCATCTGGATGGCTTTTCCACTTCAGGCGGACGGAACCATCGGCAAGGGTCGGGTCTTCTTCGGAATCGGTCAGATTGAACACGCCGGAACCGAACACCGACCAGTAGTTCGCGAAGGATATTCGCGCCGCGACACGCGCTT
>JAJYCH010000856.1 GCA_021778575.1 Planctomycetota bacterium | reverse complement strand
CTCGTGGTCGGTCGTGGTGCCGAACGAGAGACTTGTTGGGGTCATCAACGAAGCAGCAGAGTTCCAGCCGCGCGACCGCAGAGGCGGGGGCTGGTTCATGGCTCAAATCCCCCTGACCACGGAACCGGATGCCCCAAAAAACGACGAAATCCCACTGATGGGCCTGGCAGTTTCGTTCTTCGTGCGTAGCCTCCACGACGATTACGTCCTGGAATTTGAAATCTTCCATGCTTGACACGGAGATGCACCCCGCCTGGTGACTCGTGCGCTATCGTTTCGCGTCCCAGAACTTGAGACGGTCCTAGACAACGAGACAAGCCGCTGCAACGGTGGCGAGTCGCCCTTGTGCTGGTCCTTATTCATTCGTCTGCCCCCTTGATGATCGAGTAGATGGTTGGTCGCGAGAGTCCCGTCGTCCTGGCGATCGTGCTCACGCCCTGACCTTCGGAGGTGAGCCGCTTCACGATGGTCTCCTGCTCCGTCGTGACCTTGATCCGCTTGCCCTTCCCGTCGCCCATTTGTTTCGGACGGCCCAACTTCACGCCTTTCTCTTTCGCCACTTCCAACCCCGCGTGAATCCGCTCCGCTCTCACCTCGGCTTTATAAGCCGCGACACTGGCGAGATCATTCGCCATGCGCCGACCGGCTTGGGTCGAGAAGTCGAGACCATGCTTGATCGCGACAAGCAGAGTGTGGTCAATCTCTTCGTGGTCCTGCCCTGACGATCGAGCCGCCGGACGACGCTGGTCTTGATCATTCCGAGACGCATGGCTTCCATGAGCCGATTGAAGCCGGGCGTGTCCATCAACCTTGCCCGTCCGCTGGTCCTTCTCGAGCTTCATGAAAAATCGATCGAGTCAAAAAAGCGGGAAAATCGCATCGAATCGGCATTTCACGACGATTTTTGCCCGATTGGTCGGGCCGAGGACGTGGATGAACCGGGCCGCTACCTTCGGTCTGATCTCCATCATTGTCGTGATCGTTGTTCTCCTCAAGTTGGTCACGATCGGTCGTCGATGAAGATGGTGGGGAAGGATTCGCCCGAGGTTTCACAGCCTCAGGCTCAATATCGAAGGAGGTTTCCGTGCCGCGAATGACCTTGTCGTGGCTTGCGACGGCGTGTCTCGTCGCATTGTCTGGCTGGACATCTTTCCCCGCATCGGCCCAGTCACCCGCCATGGGAATACCTGGTTCGAAGCCACAATCCACGGCTCCGTTGGGAGACTCGCCGACGATGCCAGTTCGGCCGAATCCCGCACGGCCCTCTGTCATTCCTCCCTCGCCGCCCTCGATCCTTGGGCAAGAGATTCGGGCGATTGACCTGAATACCGCGCTCAAATTGGCCGGTGTCGAGAACCCGGAAGTTAACCTGGCGCGTCAGCGGGTTGTCGAGGCGGTGGCAATCCGCCAGTTCGCGGCGGCCCAGATCCTGCCAACTCTCAATACCGGTGCAAGTTACGACACCCATACCGGCCCACTTCAACAATCCAACGGTAACATCCTTTCGGTGAACCGAGGGGCGGTCTACGTTGGAGCGGGTTCAAACGCTGTCGCGGCTGGCACGGTTGGAATTCCGGGTGTCTTCCTGGCCGGGAATATCTCCGAGGGGATTTTTGCCTATTTGACGAGCAGACAACTGGTCGCGCAACGAGAGTTCGACACGCTCGCGATCAGGAATCAGGTGTTTCTCCAGGTGGCGTTGGCCTATTCCGAGCTGATCCGAGCCGAAGGAATTCGAGCGGTGTCACTCCAGGCCCGCGACGAAGCCCGCCAGGTCGCCAAGCTCACTGCGGACTATGCCGCGACCGGTGCGGGACGTCAAGCCGATGCCGACCGTGCGGCCACCGAGCTGGCACGTCGGGAGGGGGAAGTCCTGGCCGCCGAAGGACGGATTCTGGTCGTCTCGGCCGAGCTTTGCCGAATTTTGAACCTCGACTCGTCGATCCGGCTTCATCCCACTGACGCCTATATCGTGCCTCTGCCGATCGTGCCCGATCCACAACCACTTCCGGAATTGATCGCGCTCGGTCTGCTCCGTCGGCCTGAACTGGCCGAGCGACGCGCGGCAATCCGGGAGGCATTTTTGGCGTTCGAGGGGACGAAGATTTTGCCGTTCTCGCCAACGGTTCTCGTTGGCTTCAGTGCCGGCGGGTTCGGGGGTGGGAGCAATCTGGTCAGTCCGGTTTTCGGCAGCATGAGCGGTCGAACCGATACCGACGTGATTGGCTACTGGACCTTGCAAAACCTTGGTGTCGGCAACGCCGCGATGATCAAGGGGGCCAGAGCCCGACTCGGGGCGACACAGTTTCAAAATATCGCGGTTCTCAATCAAGTCCGGGCCGAGATCGCCATTGCCTACGCTCGAACCCATGCTCGTTTCGCACAGATCGGCACGTACGAAGCCGCTGTCAAGGCGAGTCAACGCGGCTTTCGAGAAGATTATGACTTGACCACGCAACAGACCAATCGCGTTCTGCCGATCGAATTGCTCAACAACTTCCGCTTGCTCAACGATTCCCGTCGCGAATACATCGACGCGATCGTGGGCTATAACAACGCCCAGTTCGAGCTTTACGTGGCGCTGGGCCAACCTCCC
>JAJYCH010000855.1 GCA_021778575.1 Planctomycetota bacterium | reverse complement strand
CTGAGCCTGGCCTACGCCGGACGGCTCCGGCAACGGGCCGAACCGGTCACGCCACCTCGACCTCCGGCGGTGAACCTGATGGCCGCGAGCCATCGCGTCGTACGACCCGAACCAGGTCTGGCGACGATCGAGACCCAACTGGAACTTGAAGTCGAGCCGCTTTCCGGTTCGACCGCCGCCTGGACGATGCCGGTCGGTCGGGCTTTCGACTTATCGGCAACCATCGACGGAAAGACCACGCCGCTCCGGATCTCCGCCGACGGAGCCTCGGCCACCGTTGCTCTGGAGGACAAGGGTCGCCACCTGTTGGTATTCCGACGGACATTGCCACTCGAAGAACTGGGATCGGACGGAGCCCGAGCACTGTTGCCGATCAATCGGGCCGCCTTCGCCGGGGTCGCGGTCACCCGGCCCGATCGTTCCGTCCGGGTCGAGTTACCATCGGTCTCGGGACGGGTGGAAATCGGAGAAGTCGAGATCACGGGCGGGTTAGGGCCGGTCGACGCGCTGGAGGTCCGCTGGCTTCGCGAGGATCGCCGACCGCCCCCGAGCATCGAAGGCCCCGTCGAGGCGATCCTGCTCTGGGAGGCCCGGCCGATCGGCGACCTGATCCGGCTCCGAGCGACCCATGCCGATCCCAATGGAGCGTCCGTCCTCCGGCTGGTTCTCGAACCCGGCCTGGTCATCCGCCATCAGTCGATCCCGAACGTGGTTGGCGTCCATCAAGAGGGGTCGGCCGAGCGTCCGGAATGGGTGGTGAACGTCTCTCCTCCCATACCCAGGGAAGTTCCCATCGAGGTCGAACTCTGGCGGCCCGTCCGCTTCGATCAGCCGGTCCGGCGCATTCCTTCGATCAACTTCGTGGCGACCGGCAAGGTGAGCCAGGTCCTCGGCTTGCGTCGGCCCAGCGATTGGTCGGGCCGGCTCGAACCCGATCAAGGTCTGGGAGTCGAGCCGGTCGCCGACGCCCTCTTCGACAAGACCTGGGGAATCTTCGACGATCCGACCCTGTCGCTTGCCGGCGCGGTCCGGTTCAATCAAGCGTCACCGGCGCTCGATCTCACGATCCGTCCGCTCCCGTCGCGGCGGACGGTCGAGTCGCGGGTTCAACTCGGGCTGGCTCACGGCCGGATGGAAGTCGCGATCGACGCCACTTTGTCCGATCTTCAGGGACAGTCATTCGAGGCGGAACTGGGGATACCCACCGACCTCCGACTGATCAAGGTCGAGGCGGCCGGACTGGTCGACTGGCGGAAGCCGGCCCGAGATCGGCTCCGGCTTCAGTTCGATGGGTCGGCGATCCCGCGACGCTCGATCCGGATCGAAGGCTATTTGCCAGTCCCGTCCGACTCGGTGATGACCGAAGCTCGGAGTTTTCAGGCCAAGGTCCCCTGGCCACGCTGGTCCGGCGTCGAGAATTCCACCGGCACTCTGACCGTGGCCGGACCGACTCGATTTCAAATGGAATTGGGGGAAGGAATCACCGCGATGACAGGGGAAAACCTGGTCGATCCGGACGGTGCTTATCGATCGTCATTCAAGGTGGATCGCCCGGCCGGTCCCTCAACGGTTCGCTGGTCGGCGCCTCGGGCGCGGCTGGTGGTCGCGGTCCGGAGCGACCTGACCATCGACCCGACAGAGTGGCGCTGGACAACCGAGGTACTCTGCGATATCGCGGGAGGTCCGGCGGACTCATTGCAATGGGATCTCCCCACCGAATGGGCGAAGAATGCCAGTCTGGAGATCGAGGGACATCCGCACCGACTGGTCGCCGAACCGAAGGGGACCAACGGCGAAACCACTCGCTGGACGATCTTGCCCGAGTCGCAACTCTGGGGGCGAGTGAAGTTGATCCTCCGGTCGACCCGGCCAATCGAGTTCGGCGTGGTGGTTGCTTACCCCGAGATTGCTCCACTGGCCGTGGCGGGGCGGGGGTCGGTCGAACGCTATGAGCTGTCGATCACGAATCTCTCGGGACGCAAAATCACTCGCGAAGGCTTGAAAGGGCTGGAGGCGATCGATCGCTCACGCTTTCGGAACGATGAACTCTCGGGTCTGCCGGGCTCGATCGACCAGGCCTATCAGGTCACGGGAGGACGCTGGTCGCTCGGACTTCAGGTCGACAAGGAACCGGGTGCCGACTCGGTCAATGACGAATCTCGACCAACACGGCTGGCTCTGGCGCGGGTTCAGACGGTGGTGGGCGCGGATGGGAGCGTCTGGGGCTGGGCTCGGTGCGAACTTGAGCCGCGGCCGGGTCCGTTTCTGGTCGTCGATCTGGCCGAATCCGCCCAGATTGCCTGGGCGCAGGTCGATGGATTGACCGGTCCGGTGGTTCGCGAAGCACCCGGGCGTTGGCTCGTTCCCCTGGGTGACCGGCAGCCGCGTCGGGTCGAATTTCTCTGGTATCAGGCCCGGTCAACGCCGGATTTACCGGGTTCCTCGATCGTCGCCATTCCTCGATTTGGGCCTGGTGGTGCCCCGGCTCTGGTGACGATCTTCGCTGATCCATCGCTGGCAATCAGCACGAATGATCCGAATTACGAGCGGATTGCCACGGCGGCGGCGGAAGTTGAACGAGCCGAACGCACCGGTCCG
>JAJYCH010000854.1 GCA_021778575.1 Planctomycetota bacterium | reverse complement strand
AATGTCCGCGCGATCTTCCCGGTCCGCAACTTCTCGAACGAGCTGATGATCGGCCTGCTCAACCGGCCCGACGCCCGGTTCGGCCCCGACCCCGCCGCCGGTCGCGACCGGATGTTGCTCGAAGCGCTCGACCTGGCGCTCGACGAGCTCGAAAAACGGTTTGGCGCTGACATGAACCGCTGGGAATTCGGCCAGGAGAAGCTCAAGCACATCTGGCTACCTCATCCCCTGAGCGAGGCCGTTCGTCCGTCGCTCCGGGCCCAGCTCGAAATCCCACCTCAACCCCGAGGCGGTTCGGCGCAGACCGTCAACAGCACGTCCGACTCCGAGATCCAGTCGTCCGGGGCCTCGTTCCGCCTGATTGCCGACACCAGCGACTGGGACCGGTCGATCGGCACCAACACCCCCGGCCAGTCGGGAAACCCCGGCAGCCGCCACTACCGCGACCTCTTCATCCCCTGGGCCAACGGCGAGTATTTCCCAGCCAACTACTCGCGACCAAAAGTCGAGGCCGCGACCGAGCAAAAGTCCACGCTGATCCCCGCGATCAACCAGTGAACGTCTTCCTCGTTCCCACGCTCCCGCGTGGGAACGAGTGTCAAGGATCAGGACGTAAATACCTTTCAAAGAAGTGGTAGGTCTCGACCCAGCCTACAATCTTCGCTCGACCAATTTGCGCCCTCCCTCTTGACCTCGGCCGGATTTGCCCCAATACTGTATTAGTCAACCAACACAGTAGACGGGGGGCTCGATGCTTTTCCAGCTCAACACGTCGGACGATCGGCCGATCTATGCTCAGATTGGCGATCAGGTGAAGTTTGCCGTGGCGGCGGGTTCGCTCAAGGCTGGGGAACTTGTTCCTTCAGTCCGAGAGCTGGCGCGTCAGCTCGTGGTCAATCCGAACACGGTCGCTCGGGCTTATCGCGACCTTCAGAACGAGGCGATTCTGGACGCGGTTCGTGGGACCGGCTTGCAGGTCAGCCAGGGGGCGGTCGAGGTCTGCCGCGAGGCTCGCCGGGGGTTCGTCCGGCGGCGGGTTCGCGAGGTTCTCGACGAGGCGAAGCGAAGCCATCTCCCGTTCGAGGAGATCGAGGCGATTCTGCGCGAGGAGTGGGGGCGAGGCCAGAACGGCGTCGCGGCAACCGAGTCGAAAGGGGGCGGTCGATGAGCGATCCCGTGGCGATCCGGATTGATGGCCTGATCAAGCGGTACAAGGGGCGGCCGGCCGTCGACAATATCCGGTTCGACGTCCCGACCGGTTCGGTCTTCGGGCTCCTGGGAGAGAACGGAGCGGGGAAGTCGACGACGATCAAGACGATCCTCGGCCTGGTCAAGCCCGATGGCGGCCGGGTGACGACGCTCGGTCTCGACCCGGCGACGCAGGGGCTCCAGGTCCGTCGGAAAGTCGGCTACGTCCCCGAGGTTGCCTGTCTTTACGAGTGGATGACCGTGAGCGAGATCGGCTGGTTCGCGGCTGGTTTTCACGGGTCGAAACCGGATGGACAGCAGGCGTTCCAGAAGCATTACGGCGAGCTGATCGCCGGGTTCGAGCTGCCGACGAAGCGGAAGCTCAAGGCGCTGTCGAAGGGGATGCGGGCGAAGGTCTCGCTGGCCCTGGCGCTGGCGAGTGAGCCCGAGTTGCTGGTGCTCGACGAGCCGACTTCGGCGCTCGACGTCCTGGTCCGTCGCGAGTTTCTCGAAAGCATGGTCGACCTCGCCGGCGCGGGGCGGACGGTCCTGCTATCGAGCCACGGGATCGCCGACGTCGAACGGGTCGCCAGCCATGTCGCGTTGATCCATCAAGGAAAGCTGGCGCTGGCCGAACCGCTCGACGAGCTGAAGGCCCGGACGTTCTTGCTCAACTTCCGGCTCGAAGGGACGGACGGGCTCGCCTCGCCGGCCTATTCGGGAATGACGGTGATCGACGCGACCGAGTCGTCGCGACAGGCCCGGTGGCTGGTCCACTCGACCGATCGTCGGGCGGTCGAGGCGGCTCGAAGCTGGTCGGGCGTGGCGGGTCTGGAGATCGAGACGCCCAGCCTCGAAGAAATTTACATCGCCTACATGAAGCGCCGGAATCCGACCGGAGCGATCCCGGCCTCGCCCGTCGCCGTGAGCTGAGAAGACCCTGTTTCGCCACCCGCAGCCAAAAGGAGCCGTCGATGCTCGTCCGATTGTGGTGGAAGGAAGCCCGGGTCTTTGGCCCGGTCTGGCTGATCCTGCTGGGAGCCGCCGCTCTCCTCCAGTGGTTTTTGTACACGAACCGCGCGGATGACATCCGCGACGGCAGCCTGACCAGCGCGGCGCTTTCCTGGTCGGTTCTTTATGCGTTTGCCGTGGCCGCCGCGGCGTTCACCGGCGAGCGTGAGTCCAAGACGCTGGGCTTTCTCGATGCCTTGCCGGTCGGCCGGGTAACTCTCTGGCTGGGCAAGACGTCGTTCGCGTTTGTTTCGACGGCGCTGCTGGTCGTCTTCCTGGTCGGGCTGTCGGCGGTCGTCGAGCCCGATCTGATCCGATCGAGCCGGCGGCTGTTCGTCACGTTTGCCCCGTTGTTGATCGAAGGCTTGGCGATTGGACTGTTCTGGTCGGCAATCTCGCGGATCA
>JAJYCH010000057.1 GCA_021778575.1 Planctomycetota bacterium | reverse complement strand
CCGGCCGTGCGATGACCACCTCACGCGCCTCGTTGTAGGTGGTCTCGCCGATCAGGATACTGGTGCCGTAGAACTTGCCGAGCCCTTCGAGTCGGCTGGCCAGATTCACGGCGTCGCCCATGGCGGTGTAGTTGAGCCGGGCGGGGCTGCCGATATTGCCGACGACGACTTCGCCGGTCATGATCCCGACGCGGGCGGTCAGCTCGGGGTTGCCTTCGAGCCGCCATTTCGCCTGCAATTCGACGAGTGTCTCGCGATGACGGAGAGCGGTCAGGCACGCGGCGACGGCGTGGTCATCGGACGGCGACGGGGCTCCCCAGAAGGCCATGATCGCGTCGCCGATGTACTTGTCGACGGTTCCCTTCCGCGTCACGATATCCGCGCTGAAGCGGCTGAAGTAGTCCCCCATCTGGCGGACCAGTTCCTCCGGCGGTAGCTTCTCGGCCAGGGTCGTGAAGTTGGCCAGGTCGCAGAACGAGATGGTGATCCGTCGCCGGTCGCCCCCCAGCTCCGCCTCGCGACCGGTGGCGAACATGGTCCGGATGACGTCGGTCGGCACGTATTTGCCGAACGACCGGAGACTGGTCTTGGTCTCCTCGACGACGTTGGCAAGCTGGTCGACCTCGTGGATGATCGAGTGCGCCACGGGTCGGGCCTCGACGTCGAACTGGCCGATCCTTTCGGTCTGGCGGACGACGCGTTCGAGCGGCCGGGCCACCTGCGCCGAGACAGAGAGACCGGCCAGGATCGCGACGAAGAGGATTCCGAGCCCGACGAGATAGGTCTCGCGGTTGCTCGCCTCGACCCGACCCATCACGTTTTCCTCGGGTATCATCAGGCAGATCACCCACTGCGGGTCACGGCGGTTGGCCAGTGGACGGTAGACCCCAAGGTAGGGGACACCTTTATGGACCACGCGGATCTGAACGGTTTGCACCGGTCCGGCCGGGTCGAAGGTTTTGAGAACCTCGGCCAGGAACGCGGGAACCCGACGATCGACAAGTTGATCGGTCGGGACGAGTTCCTTGACCAGGTCGCGCCCGTCCGATCCCGCCTGGCGGATGAGGATCTCATGGTCGGGATGCGCGATGACCTGAAGCTTGCCGTCGTCGCGGACCTCGGCGACGAAGGCCAGGCCGTTCTTGCCGATCTTGAGCGTCTTCAGGTAATCGCAAAGCACAAGAACATCAAAACTATTGGTCAAGACGCCGCGGATCTTGCCGTCGTCGCCAAAAACCGGCGTGGTGCAGCTCAGCCCGGGAACGTGGTCGAACCCTTCGACATCGTCGAGAAGATAAACCTTGGACCAGATCTGACGTCGTTGCTCCACGGCGTTCTTGAACCAGTCCTGGCGGCGAGGGTCGAGGTCGTTGGCCTCGGCGATCCGGTTGAACGGCTTGTCGGGATAGTCTTCGGGCCAGTAATCTCTCAGTTCGAGCCCCCCGTTCGGGGCGGTCCGGCGCAGCTCGCCGATGGCCACCCGACCGTTCTTCAGCCGCCTGACGAACGACCATTCACCAGAATCGCTGAGCGCGATCGTCAGCCGGGAAAGTCGCGGGTAGGCCTTCAGGACCGAGATCCAGTAGCGAGCCAGCCGTTGGAAAGTCTGGGAATCGAACTGTTTCTCATGGAGCAGGTCGGCGTTGAGGTTCCCCTGGCGGTTGCCGATATCCAGGAGCGTATTGACCCGCGACTCCACCAGGGTCGCGTCCCGATCGAGGATCTGCGACGAGAGGTCGGACGCCGTGAACCGGTAGTTTCGGTGCGCGTTGTAGCCCAGAGCGACCACGGTCACCAGTATCAGCGTCACGAGTGTGGTGGTCAGGGTGACGCGAAGAGTCAATTTCATCGAGCGACGGACCTCCCGGCTCGCTGGTCAAGCGTCCAGAACCGCATCAGCAACTTTACCATGTATGGCCGTCGACGACCGGAAGCCGATCGGATTTCTCGGACGAACCAACCGAGCGCCTCACTTGCCGACCATCTTGTAGACACCGTCCCAGGCGACGACCGGTGGACTGTCAAGGTACCCCCGGCAGCGGCTGGCCAGGACTTTCGATGGTCCGTCACCCGGTCGGAGCCGGCCGATTTCCTCGAAGAGACCCAGAGCGGCTTCCCAGTCGCGGTTCAGATAAACTTCCAGAGCCTCCAGCGAAAGCTCCGCCAGTTCTTCGAGGTCGGGGCGACCCTCCGACTTCATCGCCAGGAGCTCATAAACCAGCATCCCGTAGGTCTTTCCCTGAACCGCGACTCGGTCGACGGCCCGGGCGATGATCTGGTCGCGGGCCTCGCGAAAGGTCGCCTCGCCGATCAAGATCTTGGTGCCATAGAACTTGCCAAGCCCTTCGAGCCGGCTGGCTTGATTCACCGTGTCGCCCATGACCGTGTAATTGAGCCGGGCCTCGCTGCCGATGTTGCCGACGACCACGTCGCCGGTCTGGATGCCGACCCGAGCAAACAGTTCGGGCTTCCCTTCGAGCCGCCAGCGCTTCCGGAGCGTCTCCAGGCTGGCCTGGTTCCTCAGGGCCGATTCGCAGGCCGAAGCGGCGTGGTTGAGACTCGGAGCCGGGGCTCCCCAGTAAGCCATGATGGCATCGCCGATGTATTTATCGACCGTCCCGCCGGTGGCCATCACGTCGGCGCTCAAGGGGCCAAAATAGTCGGCGAGGTGGCGGACCAGCTCCTCGGGCGGAAGCTGTTCCGAGATCGTCGTGAAGCCCGCGATATCGCAGAACGAGACCGTCAACCGCCGACATTCACCGCCCAGCTCGGCCTCGAGGCCCCGCGCATGGAACAGGTGGATCAGTTCGGCCGGAACGTACTTGCGGAACGACCGGAGGCTGGTCTTGGTCTGCTCAACCGCTTCGGCCAGCCGGTCAACCTCCTTGACGATCGAGTGCGCCACCGGTTGCGGTTGCAGCTCGATCCGTCCGATCGCCTCGGTCGCCCGCGCGATCCGTTCGAGCGGCCGGGCCACCTGGGTCGAGACGTAGAGACCGATCAGGATCGCCACGACCAGGATCACCAGGCCGATCCCGAGCGTCGCGCGGTTGCTCGCATAGACGTGGGCCATGACGTCGCTCTCGGGCATGACCAGGCAGATCAGCCAGTCGGGTGTCTCGCCGGTCGACAGGCAGGAGTAGGCACCCAGATAGTTGACATTGTCATGCTCGAACTCGATCCGGGTCGTCGTGCCCTTCAAGGTCGCCGGGACGAGTCCCGCGGGTACCTGGTTGAGAAACGCGGCAACCCGATGGTCGGTCAAACTTTCGGTCGGAACCAACTCCAGCGACTTTGACGCTCCGAGGGTGGAAAGTCCGGTACTGGTCGGCGCTGTCGTTTTCCTCACGAGGATCTTCGAGTCTTTGTGGGCGACCACTCGACGGCTGCCGTCGGTCCGACACTCGACGACGAAGGCATAGCCGTTGGTGCCGATTTCCAGGCTCCGGAGATACGTGGAAAGCCCAAGAACGTCAAAGCTGGCTCCCAGGACCCCGATGAGCGAGCCGTCATCGGCCAGGATCGGCGTCGCGCAGGTGATCCCCGGTAGCTCGGGCTCTCCCTGCGCACCAATCAAAATATAGGTGTTCGACCAGATCTGGTGGCGCTTCGCCTTGGCCTCGATATACCAGGGGCGAAGCCGGGGGTCGGCCACCGGCTTATCAAGGTCGGTGTAGAACGGCTTGCCGGGATAGTCGGCGGGCCAGTAACTCCGGAATTCCAGCTTACCGGTCGCGGCGTTGGGCCGGAGTTCATTCAGAGTAAGCTTCCCCTCCGGTCGATCAACCACCAACCACTCGCCGGTCGCCTCAATCCCCAACGAGAGCCGCGACAACCGAGGGTGGACCTCCATCACGTCGAGCCAGTACCGGCTCAGGTCGGCGAATCCATCGGCCCGGAACGTCCCCGACCGGAGCAACTTCTGATTCACCCGACCTTGTTCAAGGGCAACGTGCAGCAGCTCGTTGATCTGAAAATCAACCAGCTTCGAGTTCTGCTCGAGGATCTGCGACGAGAGATTCTCGGCCGTGAACCGAGCGTTCCGGTAAAAGCTGATCCCGAACGACCCCATCGTCAGCAGCAGCAACGAGACAAGAATGGTTGTCAGAGTCGCGCGAAGGGTCAGCTTCATCGTCCCGAACATCCTCGATCCACCGACGAAATCCTTTAGGGCGTACAACCGCCGCCCCTATTCGTATCGTAGCACATGGATCGATCAGGCGAATATAAGCGGCCGTTTCGTTCCCGACGGCTTGAGGACCGTCACCAGCTTGTTACAGTGAATGCAGACCCATTTTGACCCATTCCCGCGAGCGATCCACCATGACACGCACCCTGTCAACCACCATGTTCCTGATGGCGCTCTGGGCCTCCTCCGCGATCGGTCAGGAGCCGAAGCAGCCAAAGGTTGCTCCAGGGCCGAATGAGCCTGATCTATCCGTCGTTCTTGAAAAGGTTTACGGGCTGTCGATGTTTGGCGATCTGGTGAACCCGGTCAAGATCTCGACCGACGCCGCGCCCGGTCTGTTCCGCAAGGCCGGCCCCGGCCCGGTGACTTACAGGCCGGTCATCGCGCTGGGACTCGAAACTGTCAACCGAGGTGGTTATTATCATCCCGGCGACAGCCCGACCAAACCCGATAAGACCGAACTCTGGTCGTACAAGCACAAGCATACGACCAAGGACTTCGACCTGGGGAACCTGACGCCGCCGCCGTTGGCCGAAGGGTCGAAAACAAGCTTCGATCCCGGCAACCGTCCGTTCGGCCTCTGGGTCGCCAACGACGGCCTGAAGGAAAGCGACGCCTACACGCAACCGATGGTCGTCGCCGCCCTCAACAAGAGACTCGCCAAACAACCCTACAAGGCCATGATCTACCCCGCCCGAGAAAAGGCCACCGGCAAGTTGATCCCGTACAGTTACCTGATTTGCTGGGAATATTCGACCAATGATGATTTTCAGGATGTGGTATGCAGGATTGAAAATGTTGAACTTGTGAACGAGCCTTGATCGAATTTACTTGCCTCATCCGGCGACAATATATCCTCACCCGGGAATAAATCCGAGCCCATGATCGCCCGCCACCACGCCACGACTCAATGGCTCGAAGTGATCTTCGAAGCCGATCGGATCGCCTCGGTCCAGCCCGTTGATGGCCCGGTCGAACTTCAGGATTCCGACGACTGGCTCGCTCCGGCGTTCTGGGACATCCAGACCAACGGCCGGTGGGGCGTCTCGTTCTCCGACCCCGGTTTGACTGTCGATCAGGTCGTCGAGATCGTTCGCGCCCAGGCAAACCTAGGCACGGTCCGGCTTTGCCCGACCTTGATCACGGCCCCTCATGAAAACATGCTCCACGGCGTCCGGACGATCGCCCAGGCTTGCGAGGTTTTTCCAGAAATTGCATCACGGGTCGTCGGCATTCACCTCGAAGGACCGTCGATCTCGGCCATCGACGGCTACCGCGGGGCTCATCCGATCGAGGCGGTTCGGGGGCCTTCGCTGGACGAATTCTTCGAGCTGCGTGACGCATCAAAGGATCGAATCAAGATTATCACGCTCGCACCCGAGTGGCCGGGCGCGATCGACTTCATTCGCGAGGTCACGAGACTGGGCGTGGTGATCGCCATCGGCCATACCTCGGCGGATCGAGAGATCATCCGGTCCGCCATTGAAGCCGGGGCGACACTTTCCACCCACCTGGGCAACGGGATTGCCTCGCCGCTCGATCGCCACCCGAACCCGATCTGGGACCAGGCCGCCGAGGATGGTTTGTGGGCCAGCCTGATCGCCGACGGTCATCACCTTGGGCCGAGCATCTTGAAATCGCTGGTCCGCGCCAAGACACCCGGGCGGGTGATCCTGGTCAGCGACGCGAGCCCGCTCGCCGGTTTGCCGGTGGGCCGTTATGGGGCCTGGGAGGTCGATCCGTCGGGGAAGATCGTCGTCGCCGGCACTCCGTATCTGGCCGGCTCGAACCAGGGAATCGCGGTGGGCCTGGATCAGTTGATCGGCACCGCAGGGCTGTCGATCGCGGAAGCGATTGCCTGCGCAACCATTCATCCGGCCCAACTTCTCGGGCAACCGACCCCCTCCATCGCAGCGCGTCAACCGGCGAATCTGATCCGGTTCCGGATGAACGATGGCGGGCGACGTTTCGAGTTGCTTGAGACCTGTGTGGACGGGGTTTGGATCGGTCTGGAGGGAGCAGATTAAAGCGACACAAGCCCCGCCGTTCACGGATTCGGAGCTTGCGTCGAAACGGATTGCGGATTGGTGGATCGAGGTTCACGATCCAATCGATTCGCCTTGTTTGGTCGTCATCGCCTGGCGGAGTCGCTGCTTCCAGACTTCCGGGTTCGCAGTGATTTCATCCAGAAATCGGCAGGCGATGGTCGGTACGGGTCGAACCCCCTGCTCCCAGGAACGGACCGCGTTGACGCTCACGCCCAGAAACCTGGCAAGCAGGGCCTGACTGGCGTTCAACGCCTTGCGAACTTTTTTGATGTCGTCAGCCGAGTAGGGTTTGGGCTGAAGATCGAGATGGACCGTCCGGACCGTGAAGCGCTTTTCGATCGGTTCGCCGGCTTCAAGCGCATCACAGAACGCGGACAGGCCAGCCACCATCTCGGCCCCGAGAGGAGAAAGGCGTTCGTCCTCGTTCATGGTAGCGGGATGAATCAAGGCAAACTGCTCCCTCGAATGCATCTCAAATTCCAAATACCGTACCAAGCGATGAGAAAACAGTCAGAAAAATGCGAATTCAAACCAGCTAATGAATCAACTCAACCACCGAACTATACCACGGCGTATGATAGGTGACAAGCGTTCTTATCGCGCAGTGCGCGGCAATTTTCAAAATCGTGATCGTCTGGAGGCGACATTTTCGCTTCCGCTTTCAATAGGATCCCGATATTTGTTCCTTGATTAACACGCTTTTCATGAAGATCGCTTTTGCCACTCCGAAAGTGCGAAAAAAAACCCGGGACGCCGCCGAAGCGATCGTCCCGGGTGACTGGACAAATCGTGCCGATTCTCAGCGGGCGACGGCGACCTTGTGCAGGTCGCGAATCTCCTGGGCGGTCTTGGGCGGAGCCCCGAGTGCGTCCTGAGGGTTCGGGCTCTTGCCGTCGGGGCCGGGCGGCAGGGTCGGCAGTTTGACGATGATGGTCTCGCCGGTGACGGACTTCATGAACGCGACGATGTCGGCCTTCTCGGTATCCGTCAGGTTGAGCGGAACCATGTTGGCGTCCAGCGAGGGGTTCTTGTTGCCCCCCTTGTTGTAGTATTCAACAACCTGTTCGAGAGTCTTTTCCGACCCGTCGTGCATGTACGGGGCGGTCCGGGTGATATCGCGGATCGTCGGGGTCTTGAAGGCCCCCTTCTCGGCGAAATTCTTGGCTCCGGGGGGCGAGATCTCCCAGCGGCCGATGTCGGCGAACTTGCCGGTCTTCTCGTCGTAGCCGACGCCGATGTTATGGAAATTCTCGTCGGAGAAGTTCGAACCCGCGTGGCAAGCCGTGCACTTGGCCTTGGCCAGCAAACTCGAATCGACCTTGAACGGGTCTTCATCCTTGAGCCGGAGGCCGAAGAGGACCATCCCGCGCTTCTCGCTCTCGGTCAGTTGCTTGAAGGTCTCGGCATTGTCCGGGTCACCATAGTAATACTTGTCGAAGGCCGAGTTGCCCGACAGCGCGGTCCGCTCGAAACAGGCGATCGCCTTGGCCATGCCGTCGAGGGTGACGTCGGTCCCGAAGACCTTCATGAACTGGTCGCGATAGCCGGGGATCTGCCGGAGCCGTTCGATGATCTCCTGGTACGACTGGTCGCCCATCTCGATCTTGTTCTGCACCGGGCCTTGAGCCTGAGCTTCGAGCGAGGCGGCCCGGCCGTCCCAGAACATCGTCCGGCCGTAAACGGTGTTGAGGACCGTCGGGGCGCTCCGGCCACCAACCTGACCGGCGATCCCGGTCGAGAACTTGGCGTTGTCGGTCCACCCCTTCGCCGGGTCATGGCACGACGCACAACTGATCGTGGCGTCCTTCGAGACCCGCTGGTCGAAGTAAAGCTGCTTGCCCAGTTCGACCTTCCCCTTGGTCATGGGATTGGCGGCGGGAATGACGGCGGCGATCGGCGAGAGACCGAGCGGGACGGTCACCTCGAAGGGCTCGTCCTGGATCGCCTTGGAGTTACACTCGTCGGGGTAGAGGTAAGCGATCGGAGTCGGCTTCTTCGACTCGCCCCCCTCGACCTCTCCCTTGACGACCGAGTTGGCCTTGGGAAGGTCGATCCGCCGGTCGGGCGTGGTCAGTTCGCCGGGCTTCTGCTCCTTGCCCTTGTCCTGAACGGGACCGGTCGAAGCGGTGTCGGTTCCGGCTCCTCCGCAACCGGCGATTACCATTGGGGTTGCGGCAATCATGGTAGCGAGCCAGTGAGAAATTCGCGGCATCTCAGATCTTCTCCACGGAAGGACCCGCGACACTCGGCGGGGCCTTGTTGTCGCATCATCGGGAGGGCGGGGCCGACAATGCTGGGGCGACGAACCGGACGGCAGCCGGCGCCGGGATGACTCGAAATCGAGGCGGAAGGTGGAACTCGACCCTGGTCAACAGGGTTTCGAACCGATAATGATTATTGTTATTCACCCAGTCAGGGTCAAGAACGCCGTCAAGAACAGATCCTCCAGGCCCGCGAGAGGCGAAGCCGACGGCTTCGAGAGTCACCGTGAACGCACCGATCAAGGCGGGAATGTCGGCCGAGGAACGGATCATCGTCGGGCCGTCGAACCGGATCGTCTTCACGGACGAGCGGATGCCCGCGGTTCTCTCGACCCCCTGGTTGATCGCTCATCTCGAATACGCGGCGCGGAATGCGATCGCCCCGTGCCTGAGCGCCGACGAGCGAAGCGTCGGGACGTTCCTCGAAGTCGAGCACCTCGCGCCCGTCCCCGAAGGTCTGACCGTGGTTTGCCGGGCTCGGGTGATCCTCGCCGATGGGCCGGTCGTGACCTTTCAGATCGAGGCCCACGACGGATTCGAGGTCGTTGCCAAAGGTTTGCACCGCCGGAGAGTGATCGACGTCGACCGCTTTGCCCGACGAGTCGCTCGCAAGAAGGCCGCCGCCACGGATTGATCTCGACAAGATCCTGCGATACCAGGCCCATTTCGCCGGGTTAGATTCTTTCAGAGGAAATTGATTGCACGCAATGATGCAACACGTTATTCTCACGAGGTTCACGAACTTTTCGAACCGAATACCGGCGAGAAACGTCGTAAACTAAGAAAAATCGACAACGATCGTTGATTATTCGGCGGGTTTGGGTCGATTCCGACGAATGGATTCGGAGAAGCAGCGAAGGAATTCGGCCTGACATATGATATTGGCTGACAATTCAGGGTGGAATTGTCGAATTTCTCGCGAGAAATTCTATGCCGAGGCGCGAAACCCGGGTAATATTTGATTCTTGCCCGCCAAAACCGAGAGGGGGCTCCCCCCGATGAACAGGGTTCCTGGCGATTCCAAAGCGGCCTCCGTGGGCCAGACAACCATGACTTGCACGATACAGTGTCCCGAGTGCGGCGTGGTGCTGAACGTGCCCGAAAACGCGGCGGGGCGTAAGCTCAAGTGCCCCAAATGCGCGACCAAGTTCGCCGCTCCCGGCAGAGTCGGACCGGATGATTCGGTGATTGCCGAGTCGCCTTCCCATTCGTCGAGGCCCGACTCGACAATGTTCCCGACCCGGAAAAATCCAAAAAGTCAGGGTTCAACCGACCTGCCGACCCGTCGACCGAGTAGCGGCTCGATCGATCTGCCGGTTTCCTCGACCGGGAAGGGAAGCAGCGGCTCGATCGACCTGCCCCTGTCGTCCGGACCGCTCCGCGAGACGTTCGATCTGCCGCTTTTCAACGATGATCTGCCCTCGCTGGTCGAGGATTCGCCGAAAGTGCCGCCCACGTCGAAGAAGGCTCCGGCCGACGCGATGGCCTTGTTTCAGGACGAGCCGAAGCCCCGGAAACTGACCGGAGCCGAGGCCCGCTCGAAACCCCGGCGCTGCCCGAGCTGCGGCGGCGTGGTGGGAATCGGCATGTCGCTCTGCAACACCTGCGGGCTCGACCTCGACACCGGCCAGCGGATCACACCGCTGGAGGTCTTTGAAGACGATATGCCGACCATCGGTCGGTCGGAAACCCCGCCGCTGGGCGTGATGTTCGTGGGCAGCATCTCGGCGCTGGCGAACATCCTCCTGACGGTCGTCTCGCTGGTGGCCTGGCTGAAGGGTGAGGGGATCGGGTTTCTGTGCCTGCTGATCATCTGGGTCTTCGGCCTTTATGCGTCGGTCCAATTCCTCCGGCTGAAATCGATCCGGCCGTTGTTTCTGGCTTTGGGCCTGGCCGTGGGGGTCGGGGTGGTCTATCTGATCGCGTTGCCGATCTGGGCGGTGAACGTGGAAGCCGAGGCGGTTGTCACCGATCCCGGAATCGCGCCGCCGCCGGTCGTCCCCGATGATCCCGATGCTCCGCCGGTCCACAACATCGCCGAGCAGCTTGACACAACCAAGATCTTCTGGGGGGTCGCCGCGATGCTGGCCTACGCCGGAATCTCGATCTATCTCAACACGCCGGGGATCAAGCGCGAGTTTGCGAAGTGAAGATCCCGCATTCCGATCATGAAAGGAGTTTTCATGAATCCTTCTCCAACACTGACCGGTGCTCCTCTGGAATCATTGATCGCACCAATCACCCCCCAAGAGCGTGGGCGGCGCAACGAGGCCGTCCTCGCCTTGATCGAGCAATGGGCCAACGACCAAGAAAGTGATCAGGATCAGCGCGAGACAATGGATGTGATTCGCCAGACTCTCGGGCCGGATCGAATTGCTTCCAGCCGGCCGATTTTCTGATGAATCGAATAATTTTAACCGATGCCGGTCCGCTCGGTTTACTCTCGAACCCTCGTGATTCCGACGAATCTTTCCGCTGCAAGGCTTGGCTTCGTGATCGTCTGATTCAAGGTTGGGATGTGATGGTGCCGGAAATTACGGATTATGAGGTTCGCCGGGAGCTGATTCGAGCGGGAAAGGTCAAGGGCATTGCCCGACTGAATGAACTCGGGCATTTGCTCGGCCTGATCTCTTCAGGTGGTCCGGTTCTTCGCGAAGCCGCGGAACTCTGGGCCAGGGCTCGTCTTGATGGTTATCCGACCGCTGCCGACAAAGCTCTCGATGCCGACGTCATCCTGGCCGCAACCGCTGTGCTCATCACCCGCGAAGGTCGTGAGGTCGTTATCGCGACGGGAAATGTCGGACATCTCGCCCGGTTCACAGATGCTCGTTTATGGAAAGAGATCGACTGACAGTCGTCAGCTATCCAATAGTTCATTTACTGCTAACGATTTGCGACGATTGATGACGAATGTTCTGTGGTTTCTTAACCGATCGTCTTCGGCAAGAGCGCCGGCGTCAGACCCGGCACCTTGAACCGGACCTTGTAAACGTGGTCGACGGCGGTGATGAACAGGGTCTTGCCGTCGGGGTCGCCCCAGTTCAGGTTCGACGGCCGCTGAGGGAGGCTGAGAATTCCCAGGAGCGTCCCGTCGGGCTCGTAAACCCAGACCCCCAGCGCGACGGCCACGAACACTCGCCCCGCCGAGTCGATCTTGATCCCGTCGGGACCACCGGCCTGGCCGGGGTCCTGCGTCGCGAAGACCCGACCGGAGCCGACCGTCAGGGCTCCCGATAGCTCGATCGTGAACGACCGGACGTGATAACGCGCGGTGTCGCAAACGTAAAGCGTTTTCTCATCGGGAGAAAAAGCAAGACCATTGGGCTTCTCGAAGTCGTCGAGAATCAGCCGGGGGACGGCCAGACTGTCGAGTGCGTAAACGCCCTGGAAGTGGAGTTCGCGATCAGCCGGGGCGACTCCGTAAGGCGGGTCGGTGAAGTAAACCAGACCATCGGCGCGGGCCACGATATCGTTCGGGCTGTTGAGCCGGGCCCCTTGCCAGGCTTCGACGACGGTCTCGACGTTCGAGCCGTCGGGGTTCATCCGCGAGATTCGCCGACCGGTCTGCTCGCAGAAGATGATCCGCCCTTCGGCGTCGAAGGTCTGCCCGTTGGCCGCGCCCGTGTTCTCGCGGAGGAGATGTAACTTGCCGTCGGGCGTGACTTTATACGACTTCTCGGCCTTCACGTCCTGGAACAGGAGCGAGCCGTCGGGGAGCCAGAGCGGCCCCTCCGTGAACACCAGACCTTCGGCGACGGTCTCGACCGTATCCCCCTCGAAGAGCGTCGACAGGCCGGCATCACGAAGGACGGGGATCATGGAGGAGTGCCCTTTTTACAGGAATTTGGTCACGACGGGTTTCGATCTTACGCCTCGACCAGTTCCTCGGCCAGTGTCTCGACTCCGACCCGATGGCAGAAGTCGCCGAAGGTCTCGCCGTCGAGCCGCCCCGCGTTGTAGCGGGCGAAGACCGGGATCAGTTGTGTGACCACCTTGTCGAACGGAACGTAATCCTTGTAAAGGACGTTGAGCCGGTCACCCAGAGTCCGACCG
>JAJYCH010000853.1 GCA_021778575.1 Planctomycetota bacterium | reverse complement strand
TTCATCGACGCGTTCGTCGATTTCGAGCCGGACCGCGGCGCCCCATTTGCGCATCCGGAGCGTTTCCTGGACCGTCGAGAGCAGGCTACTTTTGACCTCGGTCTCCTGGATCGTCAGATCGCTATTCCGGGTCGCGCGGAAGGCGACGCAGGCGGCGACCTTGAACCCGCCGAAGAGGGCATCAAGCCGTGGCGCGATCACCGACTCCAGCAGAACAAAACGGTACTTGCCATCACCAATCGGAGGCAAGGGGACGAGCCGGTTGAGAACCGAGGGGACCTGAAGGACCGCGTAAAGCTGCCTCTGAGGCTCCTGGCCGACCGTCTCGATCCGGAGAATCAGGTTCAGGCTCTTGTTATGCAGGTGCGGGAACGGGTGCGCCGGGTCGATCGCCAGCGGCGTGAGCACGGGATAAACCTGGCTGGTGAAATACTCGTCGAGATACGCAACCTGGGCCTCGTCCAGATCTTCGGGCTCGCAGACCAGAATTCCGTGCTTGATGAGCTGGGGGCGAAGGTCCGAGTGCCAGGTCTCGTACTGCCGGGCGACGAAGTCGTGAGCCCGCTTCGAGATCTCGGTGACCTGGGCGAGCGGCCCCAACCCGTCGGGGGGCGGGTCCTGCGGTTCGAGGTTATCGTAAAGCTGGGCCTGAAGTCCGGCGACCCGAACCTCGAAGAACTCGTCGAGGTTCGACGCCGAGATCGCCAGGAACCGGAGCTGTTCAAGGAGCGGATTCGACGCGTCTCGGGCTTCTTCCAGAACGCGTTCATCGAAGTCGAGCCAGCTCAGCTCGCGATTAATGAACAGGCTGGGATCGACCGAGGTGGACGACGCGGAACCGGGTGAGACCGCCGACCCGGCCGAGCTGGACGACGCCGAGGGCAGACGATTTGTCGAAGACTCTTGCATTGCCAGACCGCGCCTCCAGCCAGCCGCTCGACTCACGGGGTCGAGCGATCATTCCTTGATGAGTTCAGTCGCTTCGAGTCCACGAAGCACGCTCAGGTTCACGGCGTCCAGATCCTGTCCCGACTCGTCCTCCCCCTTGGGAGTTTCCAGGATCATCGGAACTCCTCGGAAACGACGATCGTTGACCACGAAACGGAACGGTTCGAGACCGAGCTTGCCCAGGCCGATCCCGGCGTGCCGGTCGACGCGGCTGCCTAACCCCTTCAAGCTGTCGTTCAGGTGCCAGACCCGGACCCGGCTCAAACCCACGTGCTGGTCCAGCTCCGCCATCGTGCCATCGTACTCAGATCGTGTCCCCAACGGATACCCCGCCGCGAAAATATGACAGGTATCGACGCAAACCCCAAGCCGTTCAGGCTCTTTGACCAGCTCCAGGAGCCGGCCTAGGTGCTCGAACCGGTGCCCCAGGCAGGTCCCCTGACCGGCCGTGGTTTCCAGCGCGATCTTCAGCGTGACTCCGGTCGTCCGGCGATGAGCCTCGTCGATCCCCCGGGCGATCCGAACCAGTCCCGCCTCCTCACCGGTCCCGACGTGGGCGCCGGGATGCATCACGAGGTCGACCAGACCCAGCGCCTCGCCCCGTTCGATCTCGACGACCAGCGCGTCGATCGACTTCTCCCAGAGAGTGTCGTCGGGACTGCCCAGGTTGATGAGGTAAGAGGTATGACCGACCGGCTCGGCAACCCCGGTCTCGGCCAGAGCCGCGCGGAAGGCCGAAACGTGGGCATCGGTCAGCGGAGCCGCCCGCCACTGGTTATTGCTCTTGGTAAACACCTGAACGCTGGTAAACCCGACGGAGTGGGCTGCGCGGACCGCTCGATCGTGTCCCCCAGCCATCGACATGTGAGATCCCAACTTCAGACGCATCGGGAGATTTCCTGCTCGGGTCGGAACGATTTGGGGGGAAGGATTGAAACCTTGATCGGCCCAAGCCTTCGTAGCGTTTGGTCGAGACTCGACGAGGACCATCGTTACTTGGTTTAGCCGTGTCGAATGACGGCAAGCGATCGACATCCGTTAACGTCGTAAGTCTTGACAACGCTGGATCGGGGCCGATATTCTAACAAGTCAGGATTCCGTACGCATTCTTTCGACGAAGCCTCAAACTCTTTCTTTATCATTATATTTCGAGTGGTTCCGATCGATGAACCGTCCACCAAGGACGAAGTTCTTCGGACGCCAGTTAACTCTTAGCAGACAGAGTCTGAGTAGGATTAGATGAGCGTTCCTATTGATTCGCAAGAGTTGGCTACCCCTCGACTCTCGGGCGAATCCCAAGGGATTCATTCAGGTTCATCGAAAGGACGGATCAGGGGTCTCGACTCGCTGCGTGGTTTGGCGGCCTTCGGCGTCATGTTGTTCCATTATTCCTTCATGTATGACGTTCAGTACGGATTTAAAGAGGCCCGAACGTTCCAGTTTGGCAAAGGCGTTTATGGTGTTCAACTATTTTTCTTGATCAGTGGCTTCGTGATTTTCATGACGGTCGAGAAGACCCGGCGGCCAATTGATTTCGTCATCACGCGGTTCGCGAGACTTTACCCATCTTACTGGCTGGCTCTGACCCTCACAACTCTCGCCGTTATCTTCTGGCCAGGTCCAGAAATGTCCTCAATCGGCTTGGGGCGATTGGCTCGTCGGGCGATTG
>JAJYCH010000852.1 GCA_021778575.1 Planctomycetota bacterium | reverse complement strand
CGGAACGGTTCGGAGTCGCCTGGCCCGGGGCCGAGGCTTGCTCCAGTCGCGCCTGGTCCGCAAAGGATTCGCCCCGTCGGCCGTCGCGACGGCTCTCGCCTTCGAGGCCAAACCGGCGTTCGCCGGATTCTCGG
This sequence comes from Planctomycetota bacterium, assembly GCA_021778575.1. Lineage (GTDB taxonomy): Bacteria > Planctomycetota > Planctomycetia > Isosphaerales > Isosphaeraceae > Tundrisphaera. The sequence goes on along the minus strand of JAJYCH010000852.1, from coordinate 2,485 downwards.
CGGCGATTGTCGCCGCGACCGTGAAGCTCGCGCTGGGCCAGTCCCCCGCCGGAGCCGTGCCCCTGGCGCTTGTCGCCGGGTTCGGCCGGTCGCTACTGCTGGCAAAGCTCGGGCGAGTTGCGGTGGTCGTGGCGATCTTGTGCGTCACGGTCGGGATTGCCTTCCGCCTGATGCCCGGGCCAACGCGCGAGGCCGACGACGCCCCACTGCCGCTGGTGACGGTCGAACAGCTTGCCGCCAGGATCGAGGAGGCGAGCCAGGCTTATTCCCGCGGGATCGTCGAGACGGAATATGAGGAAGAATCGATGGATTTGTTCGGTCCACGGGAATTCCGACCGCGTCGCATCCGTCCTCCTGGAGATGATCCCGATCCGACTTCGAGGAAACCGGTCGTCAATCCTCCTCGGCCGAAATACGAAAAGGCTCCCGGCCGCTCGCGCCATGCTTCGGACGGCCGACGCTGGAAGGCGAGTCTGGATACGGTCATGACCTTCTGGCCGAAAAATGGCGATGGTACGCCAAGTAGGCGCGATTGGATCGCCGGTTTCGATGGCACGATCCACTACAATGGAGATGGCGAGATGCGGTCGGTCTACCTGGGCAGTTCCCAGGACGAGGCCAACCAGTACGCCGCTCCTTTCTTGTTCTGGCGTCGCGATGGGCGGGATTTGCTCTTGAATAAAGTGCTGGTCCCGGATGCGGAGATCACCCAGAAGACGGTCGACGGCTTTCGCTGTTACGTGGTGCGAACGAAGGATGCTATCGACACAACTCGCGAGGTCGTGATCTCGGCCCGACAATCGTACCTGCCGCTTTCCTTGACCGAGGTTGACGACGGCAAGGTCAAGCTGGCCGCGAAGCTCCTCGACCTCCGGAAGCTTCCCGGCGGCCGCTGGTATCCCGGGCGGTTGATGGTGGAAGAGTGGTTCGAGAGCGAAGCCGCCGGGTTCATCCTCCAAAGTCGCCGCGAGAGCCGGGTCGTCAAGTTTGATCCCGATCCGGTGTTCAAAGACGACGATTTCGCCCCGTCGATTTCCTGGAACGCGCGGGTTCTCGACTACCGGGTCGGCCAGGTTTACCGGAATGACCCCTGGTGGCCCGAGATCCGCGATTATCTCGCCCGGGAGTTCGCCTGGCCCTGGTCCGATCTGACCCCCTTGGCCGGTTTGATGAGCCCCGACCCGGCTCTCGAAGGCCGAGACGCCCCGCCACTCTCGGCCGCCGAATGGCTCAGCGGCGAGCCCGTCAGTTGGGACAAGCTACGAGGGAAAGTCGTCCTGCTTGTCTTCTCGAAGCCCGGCGACGTCGCGGTTCTCCCGGCGCTCCAGCGGCTTCGCCAGGCCTACGGCAAGGATGGATTCGAGGTGGTCGAGGTCTTGCCCAGCACCACCACCGCCAACTGGGCCGCCGACTATCTCGCTGAGTACAGAGTCGATCATCCCGTCTTTCTCGATCGTCCGAGCGAAGGCCAGCAAGGTTTGACTTTCGCCGCTTACGGAGCCGGTCGCCCGTTCATCCCGCAACCGATCGACCTGGAGAAGCGAGTTCAAGTTCCCGATCCGCTGGAGGCTTATCTGATCGATTCCAAAGGAAAGGTTCATGCGATTCCCAAGGGAGATTGGTCAAAAGCGCTGGTCGAGCAACTCCGACTGGCCGGATCGAAGACGGCGAATCCGCTTCCCATAACCGACGAGTTGGGGCCTGGCTCTCGATTTCGCCAGCTCCGGACGGCCTGGGAAGGCTGGGTGAAGACCGCCCCGGCGACGGCCCGGTTTGTCGGCAACGTTGTCGACGCTGTGGGAAAACCGGTGGCAGGTGCGAAGGTCCAGGCCCGGCTTTACGCCAATGTGTCCCGAAGTTGGGTCTCCTTGTTGAGCATGACTGCACCCGAACTCAAAGAGACCACGTCCGGCCCCGATGGCTCATTCGTTTTCGACCGGCTCTGCAAGGGGAATTATGTGTTCACCTTCACCGCGAAGGGCCTGGCGACGAGCGTCCGGAATCCCGTCATCGGCCCAGCATTAGGCGATGTCGACCTGAAGCTCGTTCTGGCTCAGGGGGATACCGTTTCGGGGGTGGTGCTCGACGCGGGTGGTCGGCCGGTTGCCGGGGCTCGCGCGGAGCTGTTCGGTCGGATGGTCGATGGCGAGGCCGGCACGACCCTCCAGACGTTCGAACTGGCGAAGTCGGCGGTTGCCGATGCCAATGGTCGGTTCCGCTTCGAAGGGCTCTGGGCCGGGCGGTACTCGTTACGCGTCAGCGCCGATGGTTTGTCCAGCCAGACCCGCGAAAACGTTCCGGCCGGGGCTGCGGATCTGGAATTCAGGTTGAATCAGAATCCGCCGGAGAAGTAAGGAAGGCGGGATCGGGCGAAATTTGAACGGGAATTCCCAGGAGAATTGCAAAGTCGAGAGGTTCGGGTTTTCGTAGGGTGTGGTCGAGCCTCGGCGAGGCCCACCGTTCGTACGTGGTGGGCCTCGCCGAG
>JAJYCH010000851.1 GCA_021778575.1 Planctomycetota bacterium | reverse complement strand
GGCGGCATTGCCTTGAGAAAGACCCCCTTGACGATCGTGACATAGTAGCGGAGTGGGTTGAGAAGGGTCAGCGTCTGGAGCCAGCCGGGCATGTTCTCGATCGGGCTCGCGAAGCCGGAAAGGACGATCGCCGGCACCATGAAGACGAACGCGCCGAGGATCGCCTGCTGCTGGGTCCGGGCCAGAGATGAGATGAACAGGCCGACGCCGATCACCGCGGCCAGATAGACCACCATGCCCGCATAGAGCAGTGCGACCGACCCCTGGAACGGGATCCGGAAGGCGAAGACGCCGACCGAGAGCATCACGGTCCCTTCGGCCAGGCCGATCAAGAGCGCGGGGACCGTCTTGCCCGCGACGATCTCGATCGGCTCCAGGGGCGAGACGAGGAGTTGCTCGAACGTCCCGAGTTCGCGCTCGCGGGCCACCGAGAGCGCGGTGACGACCAGGCCCATCATGGTCGTGAGGATGGCGACGAGGCCGGGCACGGAGTTCCAGGTGCTGAGCAGGTTCGGGTTGAACCAGACCCGGCTGGTCAGCACGCTCGTCGGCGAGGGGCCTCGTCGGGGCTCGTTCAGCTCCGCGTTGAACCGATCGACGATCGCCTCGGCGTAACCCTCGACGATCTGAGCCGCATTCGACCTCCGTCCATCAAGGATCAAGCCGACGGTCGCGGGGTGCCCGGCGGCGACATCGCGGGAAAAGTCCGCCTGGAACGAGAGCGCCAGGAGAACCTCGCGGTTATCAATCGATCGGGCCAGGGCTGTCTCGTCGGCGAGGATGACAAACCGCGTGAAGTTCGGCGAGCCCTGAAACCGCGCGATGAGGTCGCGGGAGGCGGTCCCTCGGTCGCGATTCAAGATGCCGACATGGACATTCTTGACCTCCTGGGTCGCGGCGAACGCGAACACGAGCATCTGGAGGATCGGCGGCACGATCAGGATGACCCGGCTCTGGGGGTCTCGCCAGACGGCCAGCAGTTCCTTGACGATCAGCGTGCGGATGCGCTGCCACAATGGCGTCACTCCAGTCTCATCCGGGTCGAGCGGGCAAGGATCAGGTTCAACAACCCGGCGATGATGGCCAGGGCGATCGTGTTGGGCACGAGCACGCCCGGGACATCGCCCGCGAGGAAGATCGTTTGCAGGCAAGGAACGAAGTAACGGGCAGGCAGCGCGTAGGTGATCAGCCGGATCGGCGCCGGCATGCTGTCGATCTCGAAGACGAAGCCCGACAGCTCGAACGCCGGCATGAAGGCCGCGATCAGGGCCGCCTGGCTGGCCGAGAACTGGTTCCGGGTCGCTGTCGAGATCAACAGCCCCAGCGCCAGCATCGCGATCAGGAACAGGGATGAGACCCCCACGAGCGCCGGCACCGAGCCTCGGAACGGGACCCCCAGCACGAAGACCGCGAGCGAGGCCGCCAGGCCCATCGCCGCCATGCCCAGCACAAAATACGGGAACAGCTTGCCGACGAGCAACTCGGCCACGCCGATCGGAGTGGCCAGGAGCGCCTCCATCGTCCCCCGCTCCCATTCCCGGGCGACGACCAGCGCGGTCAGCAGCGTGCCGATCAACGACATGATAATCGCGATCGATCCCGGAATGAGAACGTTTCGACTATTCAACTCCGGGTTGAACCAGTAACGAGGGACAACGGCGACCGGCGGGATCGCACCCGGTCGGACCGCGAGACCGACGAGGGATACGGCCTCCTGATCGAGCCAGTTGGCCCAGACCCCCTGGACGTAACCCTGGACCAGCCCGGCGGTGTTCGGGTCGCTGCCGTCGACGATCACCTGGACCGGGGCCTCGTCGCCTCTTCCGAGGCGTTCGGAGAAGTCGGACGAGACCACGATCACACCGCGGAGGCGACCGGAAACCAGGTCCTCCTCGAACTCCCGCCGATGCCGGGCAAGCTGCACCGAGAAGAATCGGGAATTGCGAAAAGATGTCACCAGACTATCGGCCTCGGGCGTCGACCGCTCGACCACGATTCCGACCGGCACGCGTCGGAGGTCCAGCGAGAGGCCGAAGGCGAACAGGAACAGCAAGATCAGCGGCAGCACCCCCGCGATGAGGTAGCTGCTCGGGTCGCGAACGATCTGGGTCGACTCCTTGCGGACCAGGCCCGCGACCCGGCGAAAGCGGACCGAAAGCGGCTCATTCATGGCGGTGGTCCCTCGCGATCGAACGCGCCGACGAGTGAGACGAAGGCATCATCAAGGGTCGGCTCGGGAGTCTCGACCGAGCGTGCGCGGGCTTTCAGTTCGTCGGGAGAGCCCTCGGCGATCAGCCGGCCTCGGTAGACCAGCCCGATCCGGTCGCAGGCTTCGGCCTCGTCAAGGAAGTGGGTCGTGACCATGACAGTGACCCCTCGGTCGACCATGGCGTTGATGTGTGACCAGAACTCGCGGCGGGTGATCGGATCGACGCCCGACGTGGGCTCGTCGAGAAAGAGAACGGCGGGCTCGTGCATCACCGCGCAGGCCAGCGCCAGCCGCTGCTTGAATCCAAGGGGCAACTCGCCGGCGCTTCGGGCCAGATAGGGACCCATCGCGAAGGCGTCGATCATCCGGCCAACTTGCTTGCGGCGGAGTTCGCGATCGAGCCCATAAATG
>JAJYCH010000850.1 GCA_021778575.1 Planctomycetota bacterium | reverse complement strand
CGTCTTCTACACCTCGATGGGCCACCGCGAGGACGTCTGGGAAAACCCCAAGTACCAGGGCTTGCTGCTCGGCGCGCTGGGCTGGGCCACGGGGAAGATCGATTATGACGTCACCCCCAACGTCATGAAGGTGACCCCGGACTACAAGCAAGGTCCCGGCTCGGCCAAGAAATCGGCCTGAGCAAGCTCAGGCCGAACTCGGGCTGACGCGGCCCGGCTCCGGACCTCCTGTTCCGATCCGTGATCCGAAATCGCCGACTCCCCGGTCACAGGTTCTCGAAACAGTTCGAGCTGCTGTGATCGGGAATCGGCAGTTCCCTCGATCGGTGACGGATCGAGGGAGAAGCCGGGTGAAATCCGGCCCTCGGCCGGTCAGGCCGCGATTTCTTCATCGTCCTGTTCCTCGTCGTCGCCGCCGAGGAGGAGATGAATATCCGCTCGACGGCGGTTGCCCAGGTTGGAGAAGTCAATTCCCGACTCATCCAGGAGGGCCGACTCGGCCACCGCGTCGAAGGTTTCGTCGCGATCGTCGAAATCGTCCAGCCAGGTCTCGTCGTTTTCGAAACGGTCATCGAACTCATCAAAAATCGGGTCGCTCATGCTCGGCTCCGGAGGAAGAGCGTAACTCATTCCAAGTCTATTCTACGCGGTGACGGAAGTGCCGGTTCAGATTCCATTTCTCAACAAGGCCCGTCGCGCGGTATCCTGAATCTGATAGAGTCCTCGCGGACCCGCCGATTCCGGATAATCCGGACAGCCGGCCGCGCCATCCGTAGCGAAAGAGCCCCATGACGGCCGGTCTCGGCACGGTCCTGGTCGTCGATGACGACGCGAATAATCGCGATCTCCTCTCGCGCCGGCTTCGTAAAGTCGGCTACGAGGCCCAGATCGGTCAAGATGGCCAGCATGCCCTGGCCCTGATCGGCGAGCAATCCTTCGATGTGGTTTTGCTCGACGTCATGATGCCCGGATTGGACGGTTTTGAAGTTCTCAAAATCATCAGAGAGCATTATCCGGCGACGGACCTCCCCATCATTATGGCAACCGCCAAGGACGAAAGCGAGGACGTGATCCACGCTCTTGGCCTCGGCGCGAATGATTACGTCACCAAACCGCTCGATTTTCCGGTCGTGGTCGCCCGGATTCAGACCCAGATTTCGCTCAAACGGGCGGTTGAGAAAGTCCGCCAGCTCGAACGCCGGCTGGCCGAGCGCAACCTCGACCTGGAAGAGGCCAACGCCCGGATGTCGCGCGATCTCCGGGCCGCCGCGCGAATTCAGGAGTCGCTCCTGCCCAGAAGTTCACCCGACGTCCCCGGTCTAGGCTTCGCCTGGGCGTTTCGCCCGTGCGACGAGCTGGCCGGCGACGGGCTGAGCGCCATCAAACTCGACGATCATCGCGTCGCGCTTTACGTGCTGGACGTCAGCGGCCACGGAGTCGCTTCGAGCCTGATGTCGGTCAGTGTCGGTCGGCTTCTGACCCCACCGGGCGACGCCTCGTCGATCCTGATCAAAGGCGGCGAGGGGGAGGACCGGCTCGAACCGCTGGCCCCGGCCGATGTCGCCACCCGCTTGAACCGGATGTTCCCTTTCGAGATCGCCACCGAGCAATACTTCACGCTGGTTTACGGCGTCCTCGACGTCTCGACCGGCGATTTTCGCTATACACTGGCCGGTCATCCGGGTCCTGTCCTCGTGACCGGCGACGGAAAGGCCCGGATTTTACCCGGCCGAGGCTATCCGATTGGACTGGCCGATGGACCCAAGCCCTACAATGAATGGGGCGTCCGGCTCAACCCCGGTGATCGCCTCTACCTCTACTCCGACGGAATTCCCGAGGCCGTGAGCCCGGATGGCCAGCCCTTCGGCATCGACCGGATGCTCGAAATCATCACCGGGAGTGGTCTCGAACCGCTCTGTGGGGCAGTCAACGACCTGGTTTCCGAGGTCGAAAACTGGTCGGGCGCGACGAGCGTCCGCGACGACGTTTCCATCCTGGCCGTCGAGGTGAGCGGAGACTGAGACCAGCCTGGAGAAGCCGAGGAGAATCTTGCCATGACCAGAACGGCGGAACACAAGCTGGCCTGGGGCTTCGGACTCTCGCTGGCTCTCTTGACGGCCAACGCTCTGGTCTCCTACAGCGACCTGGCGGATCTGGTGGCCAATACCGGGCATGTCGTCACCGCACGGAGGATTCTCGAAACGGTCGAGGATATCGCGTCGGGATTCAAGGATGCCGAGACGGCGCGTCGCGGGTTCTTGATCGACGGCAACGCGATCGACCTGAACGACTTCAAGCGTCAGACCTCGACGATCGTCCGGGCCATCGCCAACCTTGAGGAACTGGTGCGGGATCGGCCCGAACAGTGGGAACGATTCGTCGAACTGAAGAGTTTCGCGGAGGCGAGGCTGAACGAATTCCGGGCCACGCTGGTCAAGGCCCAGGCCAGCGGGGCCGATGTCACCCGCGCCGGGTTCGGCGACGACCCGGTTCGCCGCCACCTCGGCCAGCTTTACCGGCTCACCGATGATTTCGAGGAAGCCGAGGAACGCCACTGGGAGCGACGGGTCAACGAACGACGATCGGGGATCTTCCGCGCCTTCATCACCTTCTAGATCGG
>JAJYCH010000849.1 GCA_021778575.1 Planctomycetota bacterium | reverse complement strand
GTATCTCGGGCGAATCGGGCAAGCACGGAATCGGCGTTCTGGTCCTCCTGGCCGTCGTGTTCCTGGCGGTTGTCGTGGGCGTCATCGCCATCACCGAAAGTCAGCGGCGGATTCCGACCCAGTCGGCCAAGCATGTCCGAGGTCGGCGTGTTTATGGCGGGACCAAGCAGTATCTGCCGCTCAAGGTGAATCAGGCCGGTGTGATGCCGATTATCTTCGCCTCGTCGCTCTTGATGTTCCCCTACTTCATCCTGAATAGCTTGAAGCAGGCCACGCAGACCTGGGCGATTCCGAAGAAGATCGACGACGTGGTCCAGCCGATGGGCGTGCTCGACTCGATCAAGTACGGCTTGGCGTCGTTCTTCGATTCCGGGACCGAGGCGTTCCAGAGCCACGGCTACGTCTATACGCTGTTTTACATCATGCTGATCTACTTCTTCTGTTACTTCTGGACCGCCATCACCTTCAACCCGAAGGACATGGCCGAGAACCTGAAGGACTACGGAAGCTTCATCCCGGGCTACCGCCCCGGACGTCGGACCGCCGACTATCTGGAAAAGGTGATGCTCCGGATCACCTACGTGGGAGCCGCGTTCCTTAGCCTGGTCGCGGTGATCCCCTCGCTGGTGTCGAGTGGGCTCGGAGTCAACTATACGGTAGCGTCGTTCCTGGGCGGCACGGGGCTCCTGATCATTATCAGCGTCTGCCTCGACCTGGTTCAGAAGATTGATAGCCACCTGATCATGCGGAACTATACGGGCCTGGTGAGCAAGCGTTGACATGAAGAATTCCCCAGGGCGTCCCGCCGAGACTCGTCCCTTGATCAAGCTGAAGAGCCCCCGAGAAATCGCCTTGATGCGCGATGCGGGGCGAGTGGTCGCCCGCGCCCTCGATCAGGTCCGGCGCATGGCGGTTCCGGGGGTCAGTACTTCGGAGATGGACGAAGCCGTCGCCGCGATCTTCAAGGATCATGACGCGCTTCCTCTGTTCAAGGGCTACCCGAACTCGACCAAGGGGAAGCCTGCGTTTCCCGCCTTCATCTGCGCCAGCGTGAACGATGCCGTGGTTCACGGCATTCCCACCCGTCGGCCGCTCCAGGAAGGGGACATCGTCTCGGTTGACACCGGTTGCAAGATCAATGGCTGGTGCGGCGACGCGGCGGTGACACTGGCGATCGGCGAGGTCCGGCCCGAGATTCAAAAACTGCTTGACGTCACGTCGCAAACCCTGGAACTGTCGATCCGGGCCATGGCTCGCTGCACGCTCTGGTCCGAGGTCGCGGCCTTGATGGAAAAATACGTCAAGAGCCAGGGAATGTACGTCATCGAGAAATTCGTGGGCCACGGGATCGGGCAGGACATGCACGAGGACCCGCAGGTCCCCAATTTCGTCAGCAAGGCCCTCCGCAAGAACGACATCCGGCTCGAACCAGGGGTCGTCCTGGCGATCGAACCAATGGTCGCGCTCGGGACCAAGAATGTTGACACGTTGAATGATCACTGGACCGTGGTCACCAAGGACCGCCGGGCCAGCGCCCATTTTGAGCATACCGTGGCGATGACCCCCCAAGGCCCCCGGGTTCTGACTTTTCTGGAGGACTGAGCCAGGGTCGGCAAGCTTGTCGCGAAAATTCGTCTTGACGGGCTTGCGGTCACGGTGCAATCCGAGTATATTGGCCCAATTCGGCCCTGGATCGGTCGATCCCGAGCCTCGCGAATGGGCGAGATTCAACGCAACAAGACGTGCCGAGCGGCGGGACGTATCGGAACCGACCACTACCGGAGGTTCCGTCGCCCGAGAAGGACTGTCGACGGGAAAGCGAGCACAAGGCCATGAAGATCCGATCCAGCGTGAAACGTATTTGCGAGAGTTGCAAGATCGTCCGCCGCCGGGGCAAGGTGTACGTGATCTGCGAGAACCCCCGCCACAAGCAGCGGCAAGGCTAAACCAAGAGCCCCGAGCCAGCCCCACGGAGATTAGGACGGATGCCTCGTATTCTCGGTGTCGACATCCCGAATGATAAGCGAACGATCATCTCGCTCCGGTACATTTACGGGATCGGGCCGTTTCTCGCCGCGCAGTTGTGCGAGCGAGCCTCGGTCGATCCCGACAAGCGTGCCCGCGAACTGACCGAGGACGATCTGGCCAAGCTGGCGACCTTGCTCGACAACGAATACGTCGTCGAAGGGCAGCTTCGCCGCCAGGTCCAGCAGAACATTGCCCGGCTCCGCGAGATTGGCTGCTATCGCGGCCTCCGCCACCGGAAGGGTCTCCCGGTCCACGGACAGCGGACCCGGACCAACGCCCGGACCCGGAAGGGGCCGAGGAAGACGGTCGCCGGCAAGAAGGGCGTCAAGGAAATGCGTTAAGCCGGATCAGATTTATTGCCCGATCGGATGGTCCCCGTCCGCCTCGACTGCCGCTTTTCTTCGGAAAGGCCGCCGCTTCGTGGTGGACGGGTTTCGTTCTCTCGAATCCGCACCGAACATTATTCGCCTCCGTTTCATCGACGGTACCCAGGGAGCATCGGACCCGTGGCCAAGGCCAAGAAGAGGAAGACGCGACGCAACGTCAGCCGTGCGGTCGTGCACATCAAGGCGACGTTCAACAACACGACGGTG
>JAJYCH010000848.1 GCA_021778575.1 Planctomycetota bacterium | reverse complement strand
TATCGGTGATCTGGACGCCGTAGGAACACTTCGAGCCGTTCCCCCGGAGCGCGAACCGAAGCTTATGCACGGGCGCTTGAATCTTGGTCTTGACCGGAATGCCGAGGTACTGGAACGAGCCATTGGCGACGAACTTGTAATGCAGCTTGAGGGATTGCCGACCGGTCTGAGGGGTCGCGTCCGAAAGCTGGACCGAGGCGTTGTCGTTGGGGATATTGACCACCCAGACCGAAGGGTTGGGCGAGCCGGCCTCGAAGTCTTGAACCGGCACCAGGGTCTGGCCGACGGCGGCCGATGCCAGCAAGGTCAAGAACGTCAAAGAGATCATGGCGCGTTCCCTCATCGAGCCCGGAGGAGAAGACCGACCCCGATTGTAGACCCAGCACCACGCCGCTCCAAGAGCCTGGTCGGAAGTGGTGGGGATTCTGGAACGCCAGGAATGCACCCGCGAATTTGGGGTGGCAGGGGTCTCCGGACGGATTGGTCCTCTGGAGTGCGAGAGCTTGCTCTCGCTTTGCTTCGTGGAGCTTGCTCCACGGTCTTTGCGGGGAAACCGTCGGCCAGGTCACTCGGGCTCGGAGCAAGCTCCGGTCGCCAGAGCGAGAGCAAGCTCTCGCACTCCAGATGAAGTTTCTTCGGGAACACTCAGGCCAGGATCGCCCAGAGACCCCCAGAAAATCCGGGCATACCCTGACGCGACGGAGCCACAAAAGATCTCTCAGCCTGGCGGTTTCTCGGTCGGATTGGCCGGGGCCGCCGGCCCTGGTTCAGCCGGACGCGGAACCCCTCGGAGAGCCTCCAGCTCCTTGAGCACCCGGTCGAGCTTTTGCTCAAGTTCGGCGATCCGGGCGTTCGAGGCTGGCGATTCGGCGGCTCCTTCCTTGACGGCTGGCCGAGCGGACGAGTTCGTACTCACCGGGTAATAATTAGCCGATTCATCGATGAAGACACGACTCGACTGAACGGGCGGAATCAATCCGGGTTGATTGGTATAAGCGTCGCTGTACAGGAGGCCCAGCGGCTCGTCATTGATAAATTTTCGCAAATGTTCGAGCAGCTTGGACTTGATCTGATAGCGATTGAGCCCGGCCACCCGAAGATCGCCGTAGAACCCCAGACTGATCGTGCCGTCAGGCCGAACGAGATGATCGCCGGTGATCGGGCGACCGGGTAGCGTTTCGAGCACTTCCACCTGAAGAACCTGGCCCGGCTTGATGATCGGAGGATCGGTCCCGTCATTCTTGTTGGGCGCGGGAAGGTCGAAATAGCCGGGCGGAGGATCGAATAAGACCTGCCCATCCTTAACGAAAAACGGAGGCTCGACCTTGATTTCCGCAGGCTTCTCGACCTCGGGTGCTGGTGCACCGTCCATATCGAAAGGCGAGGGAACGGCGCCCGGCGTGGCGGGTTCAGGCATCGGCGATTCAGGCACCGGCACCGGCGGGACTTCGGCCCTGGCGAGTTCCGCCTTTTCCTTCGCCGCCTGGGCTCGGATCATGAGTTGCTGATTCACCACCACACCGCTTGCCGCTCCGATTCCCAGCGCCAGGGGAATGGCGAGCCACTTCAATCGCGACATCAACATCATCGTCAGCATCCTTCGGGATAAGAGAATGGCCCCGGCCGACGCGGTTCCGCCGGCGACGAGCTTGCCCGTCGCGGCGGCCATCGCCGCCTTCGTCGTGGCCTGGATCAAGGTTTGCGGGACGGCGGCTCCGGCTCCTTCGGCCAGGAGTCCGGAGGCCCAGAGGGTTGCCGAGACGGTCAGGCCTCGGCGGGTCAGGCGGTCTTTCAGGAGCTTTCGCGCCCGGGTCAGGCGGACGCTCACGGTCCCGACCGGCCAGGCCAGCTCTTGCGCGGCCTCGGCATGGGTCAAGCCTTGGAGATGACAAAGGATGACGGGCTTCTTGTATTTGTCGGGGAGCCGGTTCAGCTCCTCGTGCAGAATCGGCCGGAGGTCGAGACCGGGGCCGTCGGCGAGACCGGCTTCCGGGTCGTCGAGGAGTTCCCCCTCGCGCTGGTCGCGACGATTGGCCAGGGTCCGGGCCTTGAGCGCCACGCGCAGGGCGACCCCGTAAAGCCAGGGGGCGAGCAAATCACGCTCGCCGAGCGAATGGGCCTTCTTGACCAGGACCAGAAACGTGGCCTGAAAGGCGTCCTCGGAGTCGTGCGGGTCGCGAAGAATTCCCCGGACCACCCGCAGGACCATCGGCCCGTGGCGGATGACGAGAGCCTCGAAGGCCGACTCGGCGACCTCGGCCCGGCGACTGGTGAACCGCTCGATCAACTGGCCGTCGGTCAGACCGGTGGTGGTCCCTTCCTGGAACAACCGGTTGATCTGTCGAGCCGCTTCCCCACCGAACCTGCTACCCATCGCCGACGACCTCCCGAGACCGATCCGGACGACCATTGCGCCCGAATCTACCAGGGTACTGCCGGTCCGAGGTGGTTTGCTGACAACTTTTTCGCCAGAAAGCGAAATTGGGTGAATCGTCGGTTTCCGGGGATCGCGGCCGACGTCAAGGCGATCCTGACGGATCTCGGCGCGTGGCGGGATTGACCGGGCCGAGAATCCTGGGCCGAGGCGGTCGAGGATTCCGCGAGGCGTGGCGGGAATTCGCGGG
>JAJYCH010000847.1 GCA_021778575.1 Planctomycetota bacterium | reverse complement strand
GGGCGGAACGCTCAACCTGTTCGCGCGGGATAAGACCGACCGGATGGTCGGCGGCCAGGAATTTCCCGCCTCATTCTTCCAGTCGGTGAATCCGTTTCTGATCGTGGCTCTGGCGCCTCTGATCGCCCTGGTCTGGTCGAAGCTCGACTCGACCCGGCTTCGCTTTACCTCGTCAGCGAAGATGGGTCTTGGCTTGATCTTCCTCGGACTGGGTTTCACCGTGATGTACTACGCCGACAAACAGGCGACGCTCAACGGGAAAGTCGGCCCGCAATGGCTGGCCTCGGTCTTCCTGCTGTTGACGATTGGCGAGGTCTGTCTTTCGCCGATTGGTCTCTCACTCGTCAATAAGCTGGCCCCCGCTCGGCTGGCCTCACTGATGATGGCGAGCTGGTTTCTCTGCACCTCCATCGCCAATTATCTCGCGGGATACCTGGAGCAAATTCTTGAGGAATTCTCCAGGCGGAACCATGTCAGTATCAACCTCTGGTTATTCCTGATCGCCACCTCGGTGATCCCAGGGGTGATCCTGCTGGCGTTGACAATCCCGCTCAAGAAAATGTCAAGCGGTCGTCTCTGATCCGATTCGCCCCCGGACTTCCGACACGAAAAGGTGACTTCTCATGCGTCTGCTCCTCGGATTGCTTCTGATCGCCGCCTGCGCTGCCCCCGCGCTTGCCGTGGGCCGGGCGCTGACGATTGACGACCTGCTGGCGGTCAAGTCGGTTTCCGACCCGCAGGTCTCGCCGGACGGGAAGTCGATTGTTTATGTCATGTCCGAACTGGACAAGACGACGCAGAAGTCGAACAGCGACCTTTATCTGATCCCCGTCGCGGGCGGTGAACCGAAACGGTTGACGACATCGACCGGGGCCGACAACCATCCGCGCTGGAGCCCTGACGGCAAATCGATCTCGTTCCTCTCGACGCGGAGCGGCTCGGGTCAGGTCTGGCTCTTGCCGCTCGACGGGGGCGAGGCCCGGCAACTGACCAGACTGCCGATCGACGTCTCCGACCCGATCTTCTCCCCCACCGGCGAGCATATCGCCTTCTCGGCCAAGGTATTTCCGGGCAAGACTCCCGAGGAAACCGCCGAGATCGACGAGGCCAGGGGGAAGGAAAAATCCAAGGTTCAGATCTATGACAAGCTGATGGTCCGTCACTGGACCGAATGGGACGACGGCAAGCGCTCACACCTCTTCGTCGTCGAGCTGGCGACCGGCAAGGCCAAGGATCTGACGCCGAAGTTCACGTCGAACGTCCCCCCTGCTCCGTTCGGCGGATCGTCCGACTACACGTTCGCCCCCAACGGCAAGGAACTCGCCTTCACCGCCGAGCCGCTCAAGAACATGGCGTGGACCACGAATACCGATATCTGGATCGTCTCGGTCATCGGTAATGAGCCGGTGAATCTGACCGAAGAGAACCTCGGAGCCGACGCCCAGCCGAGCTATTCGCCCGATGGCGACTACCTGGCCTACGTCAGCCAGGCCCGAGGCGGTTTCGAGGCGGATAAGTGGTCGTTGAAGATTCGCGACCGAAAAGACGGCGAGATCACCGACGTGACGACCGCCATCGACCGCTCGGTCCAGTCGTTCATCTGGGGCGGCTCGCGTGCCATCACCAAGCCGTTCGAGGGAACGATTCGCGACCTCTTCGTGGTTCTCGACGACGCCGGCTCGCTCGTGATTCGTGGTCTGGGGGTCCTCGCCGACGATGACGGTCACCTGTTCGTCAACGAGAAACCGGGCGGGATCAGCGGCGGTGTCAATACCTCGCCGCAACTGGTTCCGGGTAGTGATGAGATCGTCTTCACTCATGGGTCGAGCAACGCCCCTTATGAGATTTACAAGGCGAAAGCCGACGGGTCGGGCCTGACTGCCTTGACGCATCACAACGCCGCCTTGCTGGCTCCGCTCGACCTCCCCAGGGCCGAGGGTTTCACCTTCAAGGGGGCCGATGGCGATGATGTCTCGGGCTGGTTGATCAAGCCTCCCGGCTTCGATCCCGCCAAGAAATACCCGGTGGTCTTCCTGATCCACGGCGGCCCTCAAGGAGCCTGGCACGACGAGTGGCACAACCGCTGGAATTACCAGTTGTTCGCCGCGCCCGGCTATGCCGTGGTCGCGATCAACCCCCGAGGCTCGACCGGCTACGGCCAGAAGTTCACCGACCAGATCAGCAAGGACTGGACCGGCCGAGTTTACGACGACTTGATGAAGGGGCTCGACCACGCCTTGAAGACCTATCCATTCCTGGATGAAACGAAGATGGCGGCGGCGGGCGGGTCCTATGGCGGGTTCATGGTCAACTGGATCGCCGGTCACACCGATCGGTTCAAGGCCTTGATCAGCCACGCGGGGGTTTTCGACCTGCCGAGCATGTACGGCACGACCGAGGAACTCTGGTTCGCCGAGTGGGAGTTCGGCGGTCCGCCCTGGGAAGGCTCAAAGATCTACTTCGACCAGACACCCAGCGCCTTCATCGGCAACTTCAAGACGCCGACCTTGGTGATCCACGGAGCGCTCGACTTCCGCGTGCCCGACGCTCAAGGGCTCGGAATGTTCACCGGCCTTCAGCGCAAAGGAGTCCCCAGCCGTTACTTTGATTTCCCCGATGAAGGC
>JAJYCH010000846.1 GCA_021778575.1 Planctomycetota bacterium | reverse complement strand
GCCTTGCTGAGCTTTACCCTTCGGCCGTGAACGGTTCGCCAGGACGTTGATAAATGGTCGCCGTCTCCTGGGCCTGGATCCTCTCGATCTCGGCCTCTGCGGCGGCGACCTCGTGGGTCTGATCCAGAATTTCCAGCGTCGTCTCGGCCACGAACGACGCGCCTGGTTCCAGCGGGATGACTCGACCTCGGGCTTCCTCGAATGGCCGCGAATTGGGGAAGTTGGTGGCCGGCTCCAGTCCAGTCACGTAGCCTTCACTCAACCCTCGCGTGTTCTTCCAGAGCGTGAAGCAAGGGAGTTGCGCCTTCTGGAACCGGAGGACGACCGCCTTGTCGCCGCCTGGCGCCTTGAGCATGGCCAGGGTCCGTCCGTCGGGCCCCTCGCCCTGAAGGCGCGCCAGATAAGCTTGCTCGGCAAATCCGGTTTCGGGCGGCCCGTAGGTTGTCCAGTGATCCAGGCCTTCGGCGGCTCGCGGGTCTCGAGGAGCGAGCGTCTCGATCGGTCCGACGAATTCCGAGCCCTCGCCGAGATAAGGCGGACCGAAGTTCCAGTGATAGAGTAGTTGCATCGACCCCGGCGAATCGGACCGGTTGACGAACTCGTCGCGGACGGTCAACCCGTTCGAACCGGGGATGGTGGTGATCCGCGTCGTCATCTCGATCTGGGTATGGAAGAGGGTCGACTCGGCCACCCGTCCTTCGATTGTGATCGCATGAGGTGGCGAATCCTCGACATGGACGGAAACATGATGCGCGGGTCTGTTGGCAATTCGGCCATGAAGCGGATACAGTACATGACGAGCGATCGATCCGTCGGACGCGGGCAGGGCGACCTCATAAGGAGCCCCGTTCTGTTCCAGACCGCAGCGGACCATCAATTCGTCAAAGCCGTCCAGCCAGCCCAGGCCCCCTCGATCAGACAGGTGAACAAACGCCGGATTGACCGGTCCATCCAGGACCGGTGACTTCCAGCCCAGCGCATGACCCTGGTAACTTCCGCGCCAGAGACCCATCCCCCTGGTCGGAACGATCGCCATCGAAAGCGTTCTATGATTGATGTGGATCATGTCGACACCGTCGCGACGACCACCGCGAAGCGTCCGCTTCGAGACCGACCAGTCCTCGCCGTTCGCCAGGCCAAGCTGGGCCGGAGTGAGATCAAACGAGTCAATCCAGGTGTTCTGGGCAAGATCAGTCAGAATGAACGAAGCCATGCGATCCTCGGCGACGGGGCGATGGTCGGACGGTCCGGCCCCGGCGGGGAAGGGGCCTTCTGGCCGCCCAGGATAAACTGGGTCCGGCTTTGGGTCCAGAAGCTGGCCGGTTTGAACGATTCTGGCGCGCGAAATGCTTGAAGGATACGTCAACATGTTCGCTGATGCGAGCATTTCGTAATCTCTGTATGGGACCAGGTCTGCCCCCCAACCCCCTCGGGAGAGAAAAACGATGAATCGCCCACGACCGACTCGCACCTTGACGATTGGATCGCTGGAAACGCTCGACGAACGGATCGTTCCGTCGGGAACCGGCATCACAGCGCTTCCGGTGGCGACTCAGGAGGCATTCGTGACCACCCGGGCCGGCCAGGCTCTGGGATCGATCTATACCCAGTACGTCAACTACGAGGCGGCGGGAGCCTCGGGATCATTCACGCCGACCCAGGCCAACCAGATCTACACGAGCGGAACCGCAGTCGGCGTCGATATTCGTTTCAGTGGCGGCGACTTCAACACGCTGGTCGGGCAGCTCAAGGGGATCGGGATGCAGGTCACGGCGACCGCTCCGCAATATGGTCTCGTCGAAGGCTATCTGCCTGATTCTCAATTGCCCGTGGTGGCCAGCAATGGCTACGCCACGACGATTTCTCCGGTTTACAAGCCGGTCGCCAATGTGGTCACGCCGACTACCTCCTCGAATAGCACGGATGAGGCCCTCGTCACCAATCGGGGCGGCCAGAATCTCGGGACGATCTACACCGAGTACGTCAACTACGAGCTGGCCGGAGCCCAGGGCAACTTTACCTCGAGCCTCTCGAACCGGATCTTCATGGATGGGATGTCGGTGGGAGTGGATATTCGCTTTGATGGTGGCGACTTCAACACGATGATCGCCCAACTTGAGGGGCTCGGCATGCAGGTCACGGCAACCTCCGCCCAGTACAGCCTGGTCGAGGGCTTCTTGCCGATCTCGCAACTGCCGGTGGTCGCCAACGACGGCTATGTGAGCAGCCTCTCGCCGATCTACAAGCCGAGTCTCAACTGAGACTCGCGGATCGCTACGGAATGGCCACGACGACCGGGCCGACCTTCAATCCCAAGGTCGGCCCGGTCGCGTTCGAACATCACCGGGATCAAGCCGATTCCGTTTGACTCCGCCCGAAGTCGGCTTTAGGTTGGACCCTGGGTCGTGCGAGATTCCGAGGGTTGAACTCGCACTGTCGCCGCATCTTTCCCGCCCCGCCTATTTTCCAGTGGAGGTCCGCCCATGGCTGAGGCCAACCAACGCCCGGGCTCGGGTGTCTCGCGCCGCGAGTTCGTCAAGACCGTCGGGACGGCGGCCGCTCTGGCCGCGACTTCGTCGCTGATCCTGCCTCCAGGAGCCCGGGCCGATGGTCCGACAGATCGG